>JAKSBB010000625.1 GCA_022361315.1 Desulfobacterales bacterium | reverse complement strand
TTAATGGCCTTATTTAGTTCAGACAGTTCTTTTACCAACTCGTCGATCTGCGTGGGGGACTCGGGGACAAATGATTCATCGACTACTCTTAATTTCGGGGCGCCCATATTAACTAACCCTCCTTTTTATCTGAATTAAACGTCGGTGCAAAAGCCTTTGAAGCATCCTGGGTAGCGTTTTGCCGATCACAGGTTCTTACCCTTTTGGACTGAAACCGTCCTGAAAGAAATTCGTCTTCCGGCACACGCGGCCGATGAAAAGAAGACCAAAACCCAGGAGCAACATGGTGCCCGGCTCGGGTACCGGCGCTGCCGGGTCATGTCCGATGATTTCATCAATTTTGGCTGACGTAAAATGATCGGTGAAACGCTGGGATTCACGCTTCAGCATATCCAGGTCGAATAATCCGATATAATCGTCCTTGGCAAAGGCGACATCATCCCAGACGGAAAAGAAGGCCGTATGGGTGATCACGTTGAGAAGAATATCTTCATCCTCCATTTTTTGCTTCAGTGCACTTTCTCTGGAAAGCCCCCCATAGGTATAGGAATCTCTGTTATTTCCCGCTTCATCCGTGATCATGATCATCACTTTGGCATGGTCCCCGCCGGTCCAGGAGAAATTGTCCGTGGCCCAGTCCACCGCATGATAGCCCCTTTCAAAGCCCCCGTATAAATTTTGGGCAGCCCAGTCTGCTTCATCAACAACGTCCGATATGTCAGCCGGCAGATCCATCCACGCGTTTTTCCCGTATAGTGCGGTCTGACTTCCGGTGGTGTATTCAAAACCTGCCAGACCGTAATTGGCGGAAATGCCCTTGCTTTGGATCGTCGCGTCAATCTCTTCCAGGCTGTCTCTGATCCAATTAAATTCGTTGTACATGCTTCCGGATTGATCCACCACAAAGACAAGGTCTGCCATGGTTGCGGCCAGGGATGCCGAAGGTACAAAGTAAAGAAGTGAAATTAAAGTGACCACTGTGTGTTTCCATTTTTTTGTATTCATTTGTTGCCCTCCGGTTTGATGGAATTAATTGTTTTTTGTCTGGCTTTGGTAATAGCAGCTTGCGTGCCAAGGAAAATGGGTGATTAAAATGTGTTTTTAAATCAGTTGGTTGTGGCTTTTGTCTTGTGCAAACACACACCCTTTCTCTGGAATTTCCATTTTAAAGACGTCGGAAAGCGCAACAGAGTGTCATTATTTTTTACACAACCCTGGCATATGCCCGTGGTACAAGGGGTCCGGGATCTGTCTGCTTCTGGAACACCTGTAAATAAAAATGACACTGTCATCGGCAAATACACTTTGCATTAGGCTTCAGGCAGGGTATGATGACGGGACATTGCATGAATTTTAAATCTTCTTACCGCAACGCGTTTGCATATATATGAAAAGAATACGATTAGACTCCCCGGATTCGCTGAAATCTTTAGTCAAAATTGATGCGCTTAAGAAAAGACTTAAAGAGATCAATGAAAGCTGGTCTGAAGAGAGCTATGAAATCCTGGCCAGATCCTTTTTAAAGATTTTACCCCAGATCCTGGATGCAGAACGGTGCAGCATATTTGTGGTGGATGTAAAAAATGACGTTATTTCATCCATTTACGCCACCGGTGTCAAAGGGGAGCCCATCATAGCCCCCAAAAAGGGGAGTATTGTGGGCAAGGTCATTGAAACCGGCAAAAGTGTGATCGAAGAAGGCCTGGATAAACGGGAGGGATTTCATTCCAAGGTCGGTAAAAAAACGCATTTTCAGACCAGAAATCTTATCTGTGTTCCCCTTGTCAGTGTGGGCAGCAAAAAAGTAATCGGTGCCATACAACTCCTCAATAAACACAACGATGCTTCCTTTACCCGGACGGACTTAAGTCTGCTGGAAGAGATCAGCCGGCATCTGGCAATGACAATTGAAAACATTGTCATCAATCAGGAGGTGTTGAATCTGTCCGGGATGATCGGGGATCACCTGGGCCGGTTTGAGACCCACGCCGTTCACGGTGAAAATTTTGTGGCCGAGAGCAAAGCCATGCGGTTGATACTGGACTCCGTTGACCTGGTATGCAAGACCCCTGTAAATGTCTATATCGAAGGGGATAACGGCACAGGAAAAGAGCTTATTGCCAGGATGATCCACGAAAAAGGATCCCAGAGCAAAGGGCCGTTTATCGCCGTAAACTGTGCTGCCATTCCTGAAAATCTGGTTGAGAGTGAATTCTTCGGTTATGAAAAAGGGGCATTTACCGGTGCGGACAAAGCCCGGAAGGGATACTTTGAAGAGGCGGAGGGAGGAACATTATTTCTGGATGAGGTGGCGGAGATGCCTTTACTTATCCAGCCGAAACTGCTTCGTGCCATTCAGGAAATGGAGGGGAACCGACTGGGGAGCAGCAAGGTTAGACCCTATAATTTCAGGATTCTATGTGCCTCCAACAAAGATTTTGAAGATGAAGTGAAACAGGGGCGGTTTCGTGAGGATTTATACTTTCGCCTGTTCTCCGTTAAGATTTATGTCCCCCCGCTAAAAGACCGGAAAGAAGATATTCTTGCATTGTCTTCGACCCTGCTGAGCAATGTATGTGAAAAATTCGATAAAACGATCAAGGGGTTCTCTCCGGAGGTATTAACCCTCTTTGAAGCCTATGACTGGCCCGGAAATGTACGCCAGCTTCGAAGGGAAATTGAGCGGCTTGTGGCCCTGGGTGCAGACGGTGCCCTCATTACCGCTGCCCAATGTTCTCCCGAACTTTTGAAAAAAGAAGAGGGCGACGCGGCCGCAGCCCCCACGGAAGCACCCATGGTTCCCGATGCCGGGTACTCTATCCCCAAGCATATTGAAATCTTGGAAAAATCCCTCATTCGCAAGGCGCTTAGAGATTCAAACGGGGTAAAAAGCCAGGCCGCGGATATGCTCGAGATTACACGGCAGTCATTGTATCAGAAATTAAAAAAATACGGGATCACATAGGGGGACGTACCAGTTTTTCATATGGATACATTCATTGCCAGACAACCGATTTTTGATGAGAACAAACAGATCTACGGGTATGAACTCTCATTCAAAGACGGTCACCATTTGGAATTACCCGATTTAGACGTATCCGATCCTGGTTTGGATCCTGCGGGGGTGTTAAATGATAAGCCGGTATTGATCAATTTCACAAATGAGATGATCATGCGAAGGCTGCCGCAGCGTTTCCCAAAAGACCGGATTATCATTGGTACCGGAGAGACATTGCAACCCGGAGAAGACACCCTGTCAATCCTCTCACTGCTTCGTGACGAAGGGTATACAATTGCATTGGATCATTCGGAATCCGACACGCTTCCGCTGGTGCTGAAGACGAAAGGCAATATCATAAGATTTGACCTGCGGTCATTTTCCATCAACTTTCTCCTGGAGGCCATTGCAGTGGTAAAATCGGAATCCGATATTCAGCTCATGGCAGAAAATGTAGAGATTTATGATGACTTCAGGATCGCCAAAAGTTTGGGATTTACCCTGTTCCGCGGATTTTTCTTTTCCACCCCTGAAACCTTGTTTTCACAAGGTGTGGCGCCCAATAAACTGTCAACCCTGCAACTCATCGGTGAGATGGAGAAAGAGGCGTTGGACTTTGACAGGATAGAAACCTATATCAAAAGCGATGCCCCCCTGTCCTTCAAATTACTGAGATACATTAACTCCGTTTATTTCAAACGGCTGGTGACCATAAATACGATCAAGGATGCCATTGCATATCTGGGAGAAGATGAACTCAGGCGGTTTATCCATGTTATCGCTGTTTCAAATATCGGTGAGGGCAAACCCGATGAACTGGTCCGGATGTCCATCACCAGAGCCGGGATGTGCGAGCGATGCGCCGCTGTATTCAAGTTCGGTTTCAGCCGTGATGAATTGTTTATGCTGGGGCTTTTCTCATTGATGGATGCCCTGATGGATTGCAGAATGAGGGATATTCTCTCTCACCTCAACTTTTCCGATAAGATGAAACATGCGCTTCTTGGGAAAGACAGAGCCTTTAACATGCTTCTGGACATTATTGTCGGATTTGAAAGAGGGCAAAGGAATCATGCCATCCTGGAGAAAATCGGCGATCCGGCCGTTGAGGCAAAACTTCGAAAATTTTATCTGGCCTCCCTGAAATCCGCCACTGCCTTTTACGGTAACTAATCTTTCAAAGAAAAAAGCGCCCCCTGATTTCCTCCCGGACCAAACGGCTGAGGTACCTAACCCCGTTGTTTTAAGTCTCAGGCGGCTTGGCAAACCATACAATCCCTGCCGATATAAAACTGGCCGCGGCAAACAGGAGAAACGACCATTGGTAGCTTTGGGTGAGATCGAAGATCATCCCGGCGATCATCGGGCCGAAGGCGGCACCGGGCATGGTAATCAGGCCCACGGTACCTGATACGGTGGCAAAGGAGGGCATGCCGAAACATTCCGCAGTTAACAGGGACTGCATCATGATCAGGGGGCCCATGGTCAGGCCGAAGGCCAGGGTGCACAGGTAAAGAATAAAGACATGGTTGTAAAAAGCCAGAACAGCCACGGCGGTACCCTGCAAAAGAACGCAGCCGATGGTGACGTAGCGGTTGTTCCATCGGTCCACAAAAAGTCCCAGAAGGAGACGCCCTGCAATACTTGCCCCTGCGGTGATGCTGACTGCCGTGGCAGCCGCCCCGGCGGTAAGATACTGGGAAAGAAATGAGACCTGATGGATCAGGTAGGCGATCTGTCCCGCAAGGGCGAGCATGAAGGCAATGGCAATGGCCCAGAATGCAGTGGTTTTCATGGCCTGGCCCCGGGTCCAGCTGCGGCCGGCGGCCTGATGTGATCCGGTATGTTTTTCACGAACGGGGGCATCCGGGGGCATACCGTCCGGGTACTGGTTGATGTCTGCAGGCCGGTGTACGATGCCCAGCAGGGCGATGGGGCAGATGACGGCAATGTAAATGCCTGCCAGAATAAAAAGCGCGGTATCCAGCCCAAGATGAATCAGCAGGAAACTGGTAAGGGGCACCAGGATAACCCCGCCGGCGCTGAGACCGGTGGTGGTGATGCTCATGGCAAACCCCCGTTTGCGTCTGAACCAGTTGGTGATCAGGGTGTTGGCCGGGATCAGCGCTGTGGCGCAGAAGCCTGCGGACATGACCAGATAGGCCAGAAAAAGCTGGGGCACGGAATCAATACGGGTGAGTGCAAACAGGCCTGCACC
>JAKSBB010000734.1 GCA_022361315.1 Desulfobacterales bacterium | reverse complement strand
GGGGCAGGCCTGCTTGGTCATCAATTGAAGTTCCCATTCACTAACCTGGGCTTTAGGGGCAAAAAGGATGACATTTTCATCCTCGTGAACGATCAGGGAGTCCGGGGCGTCTGCTTTTCCGTCCGTGCGGCGGTTTGTATTGATGGCATTCAGATAGGCCGGAAAGAAATCCCTGCCGTGGGCCGCTTTGAATTCCGCAATGAAGTCGGCCACAAGGTCACCGCAGGAAAAACAATCGTAGGCCCCGCCGTTCTGGTCCGGAACCGTGCCGGGGATCATGGCGTTCTGCTGATGGATCATCTGGTGGGAGGCATGGAGCCGGTGCCCGGACTGGGCAAAACCGAAGCCGAAATTCCATCCCCACAGGGCGGAGGTGAAGGTGAGGGTATCCGGTGCTGAGGTTTTGATCCGCCCGATGATTTCCAGCCTCAGCGTTTCTAATTCATCGATAGTCATCCCCCGGCCGGTGCCCGGCAGGGGGATGTCCAGCTGTTCTGCTAGACGGACGTAGATCCGCTGGTAATAAAGGTGCCGGATGCCGGCCATATCCGTGTGGGTCAGGTCCCGGGTCCGATACCGGATCTGATCGTTGGCCATATTGGAGGCATAGTGCCCCCAGGGAATGTAGGAGTTTCGCCTTAAATATTCGAATACGTGGGTACCGTCAACGGCCTCACCGATGATTTCGGAGTTGCCCTGGATTCCCGGGCGGAGCACCATGATTTCCTTGTAATGATCAGGCAGATCCGGATTGTTGCCCAGGATGTCGTATAGGTCGTGGTCGTGGACCACCGGCACATTTGCTCCGCTCCCTTTTTCAGTGAACCGGAGACCTGCCGGTGTGACGCCGTCAGCTTTAAAAACAAAATCGCAGGATTTCCGGGCCAGGGCAGTTAACTCCACGGGGTCTGTTGAGGCCTGGGCCAGCGCCAGCAGCATAGGGCGGGGCAGTTGATCGTAGATGCTGGTATCTTCCGGAGGAAGGAGGCCGTCCGCTTGACCTTTGGCCAGGTTTTCCCGGAGAGAACAATCCGGTTTCGGCGGTACCCGGATTGTTTCAGGCCGTCCGGCATGGCCGTCCGCCCAGGCGGAGTTGATAAAGGTGGTACCCCGGAAAGGGAAGGGATTGGCCACTTCGTATATCCGGTCCGTCCGATCGGCGATCACATCAGATTCAGGGAAGTTGATATGATTCTCCACCGGAGTGCCGTCGGGCAGGCGGCCCAATTCTGCCGGGAAGGTATTGCGCCTCAGATTTTCCACCCGGAAACCGGGATCGTGGATGCCGACTCTGAAGCTGCCGTCCGGTGTTACACAGGTTCTGTGGGCCATCTTAAATCTCCTTTTGGGAATGGGTTTCCAACGCATCTCGTATAGAAATAATGAGGGCCGAAGCCGGGGTTGTCAACAACCGGGAATAAATCTTGGGAGGCAAGGTCAGGGCTGGGCTGCGGATTACGGGAATAAATTGCCTATGGCCAGAACAAATGTGCCGGGAGGAGAAATGTTTGATTTGTGTGGGTTTTTAGAATTATCTTTTGTTTCAGTGGGTTATGTTGTGTTCGGGGTGTGGCATAGATTCTGCTTTTTATACATTCAGGTATCCTGAAAACAAAATACATGGGGACGGCCAAGATGAGTATCGTAACTGACACATCCGTATACAGCACAAACAATCCTTATTTGTACAGCGGGGAAACCGCTGCCAAAGAGGCTTCTGCGGGAACTGCCGAAAGTACCGAATCAGAAACCACAACGACTCCGTCCGATGCCGTTTCTGTGTCCCTGTCCGGCGGGGTGGCGGATGCCCGCCTTCGGGAAAATATGGGATTGAATCCCACGGGAAGGTTGACCCTGGGAGATTTCAGGGACGCGGCTGATACCCAGGAGGAAATCGTGGCGGCCAAACTGGAGGATACCATGACCGGACTGGGGCTTGATCCCGGGATGGCGTTGAATCTTTCCGTGGATGCCGACTTTAACATTACCATTGCCGAATCCTTTCCGGGAAAGTCTGAACTCCAGAAAGCACTCAATGAAGACCCTGAATTTGAACTGGCCTACAAACAGATGACGGCAAACCGGGAGGTGGCCGACTATGCGGATTCTCTGACCCAAAAGAGCGTCTCACTGGCCAGTTTCATGGGGGATAACTCCAGCTGGGAGGATATCATGTCCATGGCCAGGAAATATGATGATATGAAATCAACCTCCACGGGCCTCACCAGTCTGCTGGGGATGAGTAAAACGGAAACGCCCTATACCTATACGTATACCCCCGAAACATAGGGACCTGAATCAAAACAGAATAATCAGATAAATCTGCTGTATTCTCCATGGCCGGCCGCAAAGGCTGTTGCCGTTTCAGGCGAATCGCTCATGAACGAAAAATCCTCAAAATCAACCCCCGGGGCCACGGTGCATCCCACCAGGGTATAGGCCCCTGTGGTTTCCGCCGCCTGCCAGACCTTACCCGGCACCACGGAGACATACGCCCCGCCTTTTCCGATGGTGGTTTCCTGCACCTGCCTGCCGTCAAACTGAATCAAGGTGAGGGGATCTCCTTCGTAAAAATGCCAGATCTCGTCATGGACCACCCGGTGGAACCGGGACACCTGCCCCCGGGTGAGCAAGAAGTAAATCTGGGTGACGGCCTGCCTGGCCGACCCGGTTTCAGGGGAGGCCAGGGTCAATTGCGACCGGTAGATTTCCTTAAAATATCCCCCTTCCGGATGGGGTAAAAGCCCGTAACGTTGGATGAGTTCTTCCACTAAGCATCTCCTGTTGGGAATCTCAATTAATTAAAGTACGCGTCTGACGGCCATCATCCGGTCTGCTTTTTCGGCATCGGAAAGATCGTTCCATGGGGTGTCGAAGCAGGGATCGAACATCTGGGGATTGTCTTCCAGAGTTTCGTCCAGCCAGGACATGGGGTTGAAATAGCCGGTTTCATCTTCTGCGGCTGCGGTGTCGGATGCCCCCCGAACAAATGCCATCAGTGCATCTGCCGGATCTTGGGCAGGCGCGTTTTCTGTGGCAAAGGGATCATAGCCCGGGGAAACGAGCAGCTCTCCCTTACATTCCAAAATATCCGGACGAAAGACCTGTTCCGGCCAGTCATCCGGTGCAAATTCTTCCACGGCGACTGAAACGGCTGCCTCTCTGCATTCCGTTACTTCGATCACATCCCTGGCAATTTTTTCGGCCAGTTCTTTTTTCCGGGCATCTGACTTTCCTTCGTACAACTTCACGATGATATGGGGCATGGATACTCTCCTTGATTCTGGGTGCTGGCCGGTTCATACCATAAACCGGGTGCGCTGGAAAGAGATGATAATCTGGATGTGTTTATGCTTTTATGTCTTGACAGTTAGATGTCTGATATGGTTCTATGAAACCAGGGTGTGGATCGGATGATTCAACTTAAAATAATAACGGGTTACAGCAAAATGAACAGGAGAAACTTTTGATGAGTCAGAAGGACAAGACCAAACAGTTGACCTTGCGGATGCCGGAATATCTTCACAGGGAATTTAAGCTCACCGCCGTTAAACAGGGCAGGACCATGGGTGAGGTAACCATTGAGTTGATCAGAAAATACGTGGAGAAGGCATCCGATCTACCCTGAACCGGGGCTCTTTTCACTGTGTCGCAGGGCCCCTTTATAAACATCCCGTTATCAAAAAGGAGGGTGTCATGCGTTTTTCAGATTTTTTCGTTCCCAAGTATCTGCATTCCAATCCAAAGGTGCGGATCAAATTTGTCAACAGCGCCAGGGATTTAAAGATCCTTGAATCCATCATTGAGAATGATGAGGACAACGAGGTCATCCGTGCCGCAAAAGAGCGGATTCAGGCGTTGGCCGTATCCACGGCAACATGATCCGGTTATGAGATCAACTAATCCGAACCCCTTGATTCAATGGCTTCTATGGCATCTTCCGCCGCATCTGAGAGATCCGCATGGGTGAATCCGTCCTTGCGTTCACGGATCCATGCCATTGTTTCAAGACTGCCGATTTCCCCCAGGGCGTATAGAATGTCTCCCTGAACCGGGATTTCCTGGTCTTCAAAGACGTCAATGAGAGCCGGGACAAGGGTCAGGCCCAAGTCCGGGGCGCGTTCGGCAAGGCTTTCCACCACGACCATGGCCCCCAGCCGGACCGACCAGGTCTCGTGCAGCAACAGTCCGATAAAGCCCTCGAATATTTGATTTGATGCCATCATCCGGTCCGTGATCCAGTCCGCATTCCCCTCCTCAAGAATATTCTTCAGTGTGCCCGTGCCCAGGGCTGACGGGTCCCGGTTGAGTACCATGGACAGAATTTCGGTTTCCGGCACGCTGCCGGTCCATCTGAAATCATTGTCCAGAATAAGGCATGGGGCTGCCATCACCCGGTCCGCTTCTGCCTGTTCCCGGAACAGGGAGCCGTCAATAATGTGAAGCCGGATTTTATCACAGGCCGCGGCCAGGGGGATCAGGGTATTCACCATCCCCGGGCAATGGGGGCATTGCAGGGCGATATACAGGGTGAGTTCGCAGGGCAGCTCAAGCCGGTCCAGCATTGTCTGTACGTCCTCGGACACCGAAGGGGCGGCAATGGATGTCAGACCGGACAGAAAGGGGATAAGTTCCCGTTCAAGTGGCAGGGCGGAATAAGTGATGTTCTCCCGGAGCCTGAATCCCGGGATTTCTGCCAAGTCTTCCGGATCCTTTTTCCAGGAAATGCCGGGGTTCAGGGCCTCCCATTCACCGGCAAATGTATCAAAGGTCTGTTGTTCCGGGTGTTTTGAGACCGGTAATGTAATAGAAATCCCTTCCGGTACCTGCCAGTTTTGTATCTGCTCCCGGGCTGACGGGTCGATCATAACCTCTCCTTTATATCCTTGAGAAAACCCTGTGTCCGTATCTGCCGCGTCCCCCCTCTTTATCAGAAACCGGCTTTTAAATTAAGGGGAAATCATGTAAGACATCTGGAGAACCCAGACGTTGTCAACCCCAAGGCCACAGGCAGTTTATATGAGATTTATTGCAGACCTTCACATCCACTCCAAATACTCCCGGGCAACCGCCAAAAATCTGGACCTGGAAAACCTTTACCGCGCCGCCCAGATAAAGGGGATTTCCCTGGTGGGCACAGGGGACTTTACCCATCCGTCCTGGATGGAAGAGCTGTCCACCAAACTTGAAGAAACCGAACCCGGCCTCTTTTCCCTGAAAAAGGAGATCGCGGAAACATTAGATCCGGATATCCCCGCATCCTGCAGGGGGGAGGTGCGTTTTATTCTTCAGGCGGAGATCTCCAACATCTACAAAAAAGACGACCGGGTCAGAAAAAATCATAATCTCATCTATATGCCGGATCTGGAAACGGCCAAACGGTTTAATGCCCGGCTGGATGCCATCGGCAATATTAAATCCGACGGCCGCCCCATCCTCGGCCTGGATGCCCGGGATCTGCTGGAGATCATGCTGGAGGTCAGCGACCAGGGATTCCTTGTGCCGGCCCACATCTGGACCCCCTGGTTCTCCATGTTCGGCTCAAAATCCGGATTTGATACCATTGAAGAATGCTTTAATGACCTGGCTCCCCATATTTTTGCCTGTGAAACCGGTCTCTCCTCAGACCCGCCCATGAACTGGCGGGTGAAGGACCTGGACCATGTCAGCCTGATATCCAACTCCGACGCCCATTCACCGGGATTCCTGGGGCGGAATGCCTCCGTATTTGATACGGATATGGATTATTGGGCTATCCGCAACGCCCTTGCCACACACGATCTGAAAGCCTACCGGGGGACACTGGATATGTATCCGGACCAGGGTAAATACCACTACGACGGCCACCGGAAGTGCAATGTCCGGATGAACCCGGACGATACCGCAAAAGCCGGGGGCATTTGCCCGGAATGCGGCAAGCCCATGACCCTGGGCGTACTCTACCGGGTCCGGGAACTGGCCGAACGCCTGGAAGGGTACGTACCTGAGAATCGTCATCCCCACGCTTATGTGGTGCCCCTGGCAGACATGCTTTCCGAGATTTTTGAGGTGGGGCCAAAGACCAAAAAAGTAACGGGTTATTATGAAAAAGCTGTGGAAGTATTAGGGCCTGAACTCGGCATCCTCACCCGGCTTTCGGTTGAGGACATTGACCGGGCCGGGGTACCGCTTCTGGCTGAAGCCGTTGATAAGATGCGGGCAGGCGATCTGCATATTGATCCGGGATATGACGGGGAATTCGGAACGGTGAAACTATTTTCCCGGGAGGAGAAGCTGGCGATCCGTGGAGAAAAGAATTTGCTGTTTGACCTGCCGAAGGCCGGGAAAAGGAAAACCAAGGCGGATAAGGCCCGGGAAGCTGCCGCAAAGGCGGAAAAACAGACGGCCAAAGTTGCAACACCTGTTGTAAAACGGCGCAGGAAATCCCAAAAAGCCTCAGAAACCAATGCACCGACGGGACTGCTGGAAGGACTGAACCCGGAACAGGATCAGGCCGTTACCTCCGATGCCCGTGCCGTCCTGATCCAGGCCGGACCGGGTACCGGTAAAACCCGGACCCTGACGGCCCGGATCGCCTGGCTGGTCTCTGAGAAGGAGGTAAACCCCGGCAATATCCTCGCCCTGACCTTCACCAATAAGGCCGCCCGGGAACTGGCCCAGCGGATCGATACCTTCATGTCCGAGGGGGGCACCCAGGTGGCCGCGGCCACCTTTCACAGTTTCTGTCTCAATATTCTCCGGGCCTATACCGGTTTTAACCGAGGCTTGATGGAAGATGATCTCCGTCTTGAAGTGCTCCAGCTGGCGGCGGATGCCTATGGGGAGCAGAGCGGAGTGAGTCCGTTGTCAAAGCGGGATCTCAAAAAAATCGACAATCAGATTTCCCTGTGTAAGCAGCAACTTCTGGGGCCGGATCAGGATCTGTCCCCGGTGGCCGGGGAGGGCGCTTCTGTGCTGGCGGGGATTTACGGTGCCTATGACCGGTTTTGTACCGAAATGAATCTGGCGGACTTTGAGGATCTGATTATCCTCTGTCACAGCCGCCTTTCCCTGGAACCCGATCTCTGCCGGCAGATCCGGGAACGGTTTACCCATGTATTTGTTGATGAGTACCAGGACCTGAACTACGGCCAGTACGAACTGGTCAAACTGCTGTCCCGGGACAACCGCATTTTTGTCATCGGAGATCCGGATCAGTCCATTTACGGATTCCGGGGATCAGACAACCGGTTTTTCAACCGCTTC
>JAKSBB010000826.1 GCA_022361315.1 Desulfobacterales bacterium | reverse complement strand
TTCACTTCCTGCCCGCAGACCCAAGGCGCTGCGGGCAGTCTTTTTCACACCCCGCCCCCAAATCGCCCTTGACAGGACTTCCGGCAGAAAATATGGTGGGGCAAACCTTAGGAAAGATGCGATACCATGCCGGATACAGACAAAAGAGAAGAAATAAGACGCGTTGCCAGCCAATGCTTTGCCCACTTCGGTTTTTCCAAGACCACCATGGATGACATCGGCAGGCAGGTGGGGCTGAACAAAGCATCTCTTTACTATTATTATAAGAATAAAGAAGCGATTTTCTGTGAAATCATCGAAGCCGAAGGGGAAGCATTTCTTGCGGACTTGAAAGAAAAGATCCATCCCCTTGACGGCTGGGATCAAAAAATCCAGGCCTACCTTCTCGAACGGCAACGGTACTTCCAACAGACCACCAATCTGCACAAATTGTCGGTAAAAACGGCAGATCAACTTCAGTTTCAACCCATGTTCCGGGAGTTGGCAGATCGGTTTGCCAAAGGTGAGGTCTCTTTAATAAATAAAATTCTAGATCAGGCGCTTGAGGCAGGCCAAATCCGGGAATCAGATACAGAGAGGACCGCCCGGGTCATTTTATCCGTGGCAAACAGCCTTAAAAACGAACACATGGGTATCCGGAAAACGGACCTCACCATGGATGATGCTGTTTTTAAATCCATTGAGGAAGATACACGGTTTGCGGTTGGGTTGATTCTTGACGGGTTGAGTTGCCAGACTCTGGGGTGAAGCAGAAAACGGATCAGGAGGTCTCTTTTCCTGATTCCGCCTTTATAAATCCTGCCATCACTACACACCCGATCACAAAAAATAAAAGGGCTGCAGCCAGGGGATCTTCGCTTCCGGGAAGCACGTTGATGTTGGTCTGCACAGAAACGTTTTCCAGCATCCGTATTTGTCCGCCTTCCCGGATAAACTGGCTGGTCATGACAACCACCTCTTTAAAGGGCCATAGGGCATATAAGGAACCAATCATCAGCCCGGTCAGAAACGCCATGGTGGCATTATAAAAACGTCCCATCACATAACTGACCAGCTTTGCAAACATTATTCCCCCCATCACCACACCAAGGCCGAGAACCGCCAGGTATGACAGAGTGTCCAGATTCGGGTGCCTCATTGCCGATATGGCTGCAATCACATCGAAATACGCCCCCATCAGGATTAGTACCAAAGAACCGCTGATACCCGGCAATACCGTGGCTGAGATAGCCAGGGCACCGGCACAGCCGATGTAAACATATTCATCGACGCTATATCTTCCGGTAAATGAGAAAGGGCCTTTCCCGACACCCCCATTTTCCCTTGTATCCAAATTCGTGTGAACGGAAGTTTCGCCCGCCAGGTATTGCTGTTCAAGGGCATCGGATTTCATCCGGATTTTATCATAAGGATTGACCATCCAGGCCACCGCCACCGTCAGTCCGATTCCCAGGAAGAGAAAAATCAAATGTGTGGCAGCAAAGTGCTTCATCATTTTAATGGGGATAATCACCGAGACAAGAATCAATCCGAAGAACAGGGCATAGGTCACACTGAAATGGTTCAGGAGTAGAAACTTCATCAGGCTCGACAGGCCGACGATGGCGACACCGGCGCCCAATGCGAGTGTGATTAGAAACAGAAGACCGGTATTCCTCAGCGTTGCTGGAAGCTCTTGTCCGGTCCCCTTCCCTCCCACATGCCTTATGGCGGAGAGACTTAACCCCAAGAGCCGGCTTAAAAATCCGCCGTTGATCTGATTGACAACGGCAAAGACCCTTTCGTAGATGCCGAAAACCAGAAGAAAGGTACCGCCTGAAACCCCGGGGATGATGTTGGCCACCCCGAGACAGAACCCCATAAATAATTCCTTGATCAGGCTGAACGGGGATGACAGGTCACTTGAAGGGTCCGATTTACTGCTATTCACGCCAGCCGTGTTCTCCGATAAGCTTGACAAACCGGCATCCTCCCAGATTCGTGGTTTTGATCCCGGTTTTTGTTTTTTCCAGACGAATGAGTTCCTGGGAGTGGTGGCCGCCCACCGGCATCACCAACCGTCCCCCCAGGTCAAGCTGATCCACCAGCGGGGCCGGTATCTGATTGCCGCCGGCAGTGACCATAATGGCATCATAGGGACCTTCAGCCTTCCATCCTTGCGTACCGTCCGAATACCGGGTCACGATATTGTGGTATTTCATCCGGTCAAACAATCGACGGGTCTGAAGATACAGGGTATGATTCCGCTCAATGGTATAGACCTTGTACACGATACGTGAAAGCACCGCCGCCTGGTACCCGGAACCGGTGCCGATCTCCAAAACCCGCTCCGAGCCGTTCAGGCAGAGGCTCTGGGTCATTTCGGCAATAATAAAGGGCTGGGAAATGGTCTGCCCTTCACCGATGGGCAGGGGAAAGTCTCCATAGGCGCTGTCCACCAGGGCTTCACTGACAAATAGGTGACGTGGGACCATGGTCATGGCCTGAATGACCAGGGGATCCTGAATCCCTCTGGCCACGATCTGATTTTCGACCATCTCCCGCCGCCACCGGGCAAATTTCGTGGGTTCATCGTTCATGCACCCCTTAATACCAGCAACCCACGACACCGTCAAGCACAGAGCCGTCAACTTCTATCTTAAGCGTTTCTCATGCCACCCTCCAAATAATGCAATATTCGATCATCCCAAGTGATGGAAGATCGTAATTCAAAGCTTTGACTTGCAATTTACTTTATTCACCAGTATTTATACCTGTCATGAACCCGATTCTAAAATTCGAAGTTGCCATGATCATCGCGGCAGTCATAT
>JAKSBB010001166.1 GCA_022361315.1 Desulfobacterales bacterium | reverse complement strand
TAAATCATCTGCATACTCGGCGATGAGTGCCTTGATTTCTTCTTCCTTTTCTTTGCCGTAGGCTTTGTTTTCAATGCCGTGGAGTAAAAATTCATTTTGAAGGACTTGAATCTCACTGGCCATCATATCCAGGTCCAGAAATGCCGTTTCCTGGTGGGCAGCCCCGTTGACCCGGTCAAGGTAGAGATACCCGCCCATACCCAGAATAATGGTCAGCATCACCAGAAATCCGTAGCTGGTATACAGCTTCATGTTCAGGCTGAACCGTTTGAACATGGCGGTACCAAAAAGGAATATCACCAGCCCTGCGGCGGCCGCCAGGACGCTCGCAAATGTCCAGAAAAGACCGGACAGTTTGGGTTGGATCTCCTCAACATGAGTCTCCCTGGTCTGATGGAGCCAGTCCGTTTCTAAAATCGTCAGTGTGGCCTTATCAGCAAGGGTAACGCTGACTGGCTTAATCTCCATGTGGCTTGGGGCATTGTGAAGCCCGCTGCCTTGGCCGGTGGCGGCAGAAGCGCCGGACAACAGGCATAAACAAACGGCTATCACGGTGACCCAATAAATAATTTTCTTTATTCTCATAATTTCCCCCGGGACATAAATGTGATTTCACCGGTGACGGGGACCCGAAATAAAGTCTCAGTTCACCGGCGGGATTACTAAATGAGGTGACAAATGCGCCGAAATTAACAACGATCCGGTGGATGTCAGGATAAGACAATTAACCTGATTTTCGCAGTTAAGTCATATGAAAGATGCAACGTAATTTTTTGTGGATCTTTTTGTATAATAACGAAAAAGTCTTTGGATTACAATCTGATAAAAAAATGTGTGGTGCTGAGACAAGATCAGCGGGAAAGGGGGGGGGCGAAAGATCTCGCCGATAATCTTATGCCCATCCGGCTGGTATGAACATGCACCGCCGGATGGGGTAAAGTCGGTTTCTATTTCACCAGTATATCATCCAGAATCTCTTTGGCCTTTGCATCCCGGTCCGTGACAATGGCCACGATATTGGTGCCTTCGTTCTGCTCGATCATGGTGATGGCCCGAATATCAATATCATTTTCACTGAGTTGTCGTGAGATACGCCCCAGTTCCCCAGGCGTATCTTTGATGCCCACCAGGATATTATCGTCCGGTACCCCTTTAAACCCGGCTTCATTGAGCACGGACAATGCCTTGTCATTGTTTGCCGTTGCCAGTTTTATCTGGGCGTAACCTTTTCCGGACAGGGCGTTGATGGAGTCGATGTTGATGTCGTTTTGGCCCACGAGTTCTGAAATTTCCGTGAGCAGACCCTTCCGGTCTTTTGTGATGATTCTGATGTATTCCATGGGATCCCAGTCTTTTTTGGTGTTATAAACCTTGGTTTAAATCTGTGATGAATTCGTCTATTTGGCCTTGTGTCACATTGGGCATGCAGATGAGGTGGGTCTGGCCGTTTGCCGTGGCCAGCTGCCACTTTTCCTTCACCCGGGGGCCGGCGTCCGGAAATACCACGGTAATGGCATTGGGATTTCTCCAGGCATCCACACCTGCTTCTTTTAGGCGTTTTTCCGTATAGGCTGCCATACCTAGGGCATGGTCCACCCGTTGTTTCAGGCCGTCTTTGCCGTACTTCCGGATCATGTACCAGAGGAACAGGGGGGTCAGGCCATTGCGGGAACCCGTAATGGTGGTATCCAGAGAACCGATATAGGCAATGGACCGGGCGATGCGGTTCACATTATTTTTCTTGGCAACGACGATGCCGCAGGGGATGGGGGAACCGAAGGATTTATGACCGCTGACGGAAATACTGTCCGCCCCGTCTGCAAAGTCAAAGGCGGCCCGGGGGGAAATGAAGGGGGCGAGCCCGCCGCAAAGGGCGGCATCGGAGTGAATATAGTTTTCCGTAATCACGAGTTCGTCGAGGATGGATTGGATCCGGTTCAGGTCATCCTTGGCCTCGGTCATTGTGGTGCCGATATTGGCAAAAATAATGGCGGGTTTATCCCGGTGAATTTTCAGGGTTTCCCGCAGGTCTTCATAGTCCATTTCCCCGTTGGCTCTGGAACGGATCATGATGTGGCGCATGTTCAGCAGGTGAAGGTTCTTGCTGACACTGTAATGGGTGTCCTGGGAATAATAGGTAATCCCCTTGGGATAAAGTTCCCGGGCAATGTAAAGACCGTATAGGTTTCCCTCGCTGCCGCCGTTGGTGACATACCCCCAGTAATTGTCCGGCTCCGCCCGGAAAAGGTCCGCCATGAAGTCTATGACCTCACGTTCGAACTCCCGGGTATCCACTTTCCAGGTGCTCGGGGTAAAGGGGTCTCCCAGGTTGTTCAGGGGGTATTTCAGAAATTCAAGCAGCTCCCGGTAATCAAAATCCTTTGATACGGGATACCCTAAAAAGCCTTTCGTCCGGTGTTCAATCCGGCCGAGAAGTTCCGTCAGTCGGTGGTGATCCGTTGGGTTCAGTGTTGTCATCTTAACGCCTTAAAAAAGCCTTGGTTCACGGGGTAAAATCCAACCCAGGGTATATAAACGGAATGGGATTTACAATGGGAATTTACAGGCCGGCTCTGGTAATGGCCGGCAAAGGTATATTGACGTACAGGTGGGCCGGGTTTATAGTTCACCAGGTGTTTCAGCAATTAACCGGACCGAAAGTTTTGGTCAACGTATACAAGTTAGGAGTCAAGCATATGCCGGGTAAAGAAGGCAACCTTGTTGAGAAGGCATTGGCGGAGCAGAAGTCCCGCCAGGGAGGCTACCGGGAGCGTGCCCTGAAAATGTACCCCTGGATCTGTGCCCATTGCGGCCGGGAGTTCGAGGGCAAACGGGTCAAGGAACTCACGGTCCATCACAAGGATCACAACCATGACAACAATCCCCCGGACGGCAGCAACTGGGAACTGCTCTGCATTTATTGCCACGACAATGAACATTCCCGGGACCAGGTGGCAGATGCCTATTCCGATGATGTGGCGGGAAGCACGGGTGATTCGGGCGGTACCACAAACCCCTTTGCCGGACTCGGCGAGATGTTGAAAGGCAAGCTGTAATTTAACATGGCAATTTACTTTATTACCAAACAATTCCAGGCCCGGAAAATGGCCTACGACAGAGCGGATAACATCCTTTGGGTGGACCCGAATTTCAAGGAAAAGTTTTTTATGGGGCAGCAGGTGGGATTCAACCTGGATCTCCTGCGGTCCATTGAACAATACCCGGCCCTTTCCCGGAAGGTGGCCGTCAGGACCCCGCTGGTCTATTTTACCCTTCAGCTGAAAGACATGAAAGTCGCTGTGGGTGTTGACGAAGAGGGGTTGGCATTCATGAACGGATTAGAGGTGCCTGAAACCCCCAGTATCACCGGCGATCCCATTGTCCGGAGAAAATTGAAGTAAACGGGAAGTCACCGGGTGACCGATTTCGCTGACATCTTTGCCAAATAAAGCGATTTAATGCTTGACTTCAACTGATAATACCGCCTATAGCTATGTTTCAAGCAAAATGCATATTCTTAATTGCCCCTGTGTTTGAATTTTTCGTTTTCACATTATTACAATAGGAGATGCTTAAAAATGCCTAATGGTACTGTAAAATGGTTTAATGACGCAAAAGGATTCGGATTTATTGAGCAGGAAGACGGTGGAAAAGATGTTTTCGTTCATCATACCGGAATTAACGCCCAAGGATTTAAATCCCTGAACGAAGGTGACCGGGTTACCTTTGAAATTGAAGACGGCCCCAAAGGCCCTGCAGCAAAGAATGTAACCGTTTTATAACGGTTTGGTCCGGTTGAGTTCCCAAATGCGTCTCTTGTCGTTTGGGAACTTCCCGCGTTTTACCTGTCCTACAACACGACCTTCATTCTCTTAACCCTGTTTTAGTAACTCCTTTTTATCCTACCGGTTTGCTTTAAACCGAAATTTGTACTAATATATTACCCACCTTAACGGTACTCCAACGAAATCTCATCTTAGTTTTAAGTTAAAATGGCGCCCGGTTTTAATCGGGGAGATGGTGTATAACCAGAAGGCAGTTCGAGTTTTTTCGCTTTAAAGTATTCTTTTTTTGTAGGGTTGAATGTCACTTTTACAACATACGGGGAGATGCTATGGAAAAATGCGGATGGCAACTTATTGTGGACGAAAATGAGAATCACTACCTGACGGAATGCGGTGGTGAATGGTTTTTCTTCGAGGGAACCATCAAAGAAAACCAGATGACATTATGCCCGTTTTGCGGTGAGCCCATTTATGAGCTTGAACCGGTGGCTCAGTGAGACGGGGAACACGGATACGTAAATCATTCTTAAACGATAAAAAGGGCGGTCAAACAAGGCCGCCCTTTTAATATTAAAAGTCAGTTTATTCTAAGATCATTACCCGGACAGATGCCCTAGAAGATGAGTGTTAATCCAGGTTTCAAATTTATCTTTGGGCAGGGGCGGGGAAAACAGGTACCCTTGAATCTCCATCTGTCCCATTCGGGACAGGGCATCCAGCTGCTCCCAGGTTTCAACGCCTTCTGCCACGAGTCCCAGATTAAGTTTATTGGCCATGAGGATGGTGGTCTCCACAATGACCATATCCTCCTGGTCGTGGGGGAGATGATCCACAAAGGTTTTGTCTATTTTCAAAACGGAAATGGGCAGGCGCTTGATGTAGGCCAGTGATGAATAGCCCGTGCCGAAATCGTCAATGGCGGTTGTAATGCCCAGGTCTGCAAGATTTTGCAATCGTTTCATGGCGCCGTTGATGTCCTTGACCAGTATGGATTCGGTGATTTCGATCTCCAGACGGTTGCCCGGAAAACCGGTGCGGTCCAGAATATCCTTGATCATGGATTCGAAATTGGCATCCTCAAATTGTTTCGGGGATACATTGACGGAGAGGCGGAGATCAAGGCCGGTCTGTTTCCTG
>JAKSBB010000560.1 GCA_022361315.1 Desulfobacterales bacterium | reverse complement strand
AATCTTCCAACGCCCCGGCCTTCTTGTAGAAGCAGGTTAATTCACCGTCGCATCGGGCCAGCAGGGCTTTAAAGTCCGGCACAAGATTATGGTAGGTGGACAGCAGGGCAAATCTGGCATTGTTCATTGGCAGGGAAAACCATCGCTCAAACCGTTTGAATTTAGGGTCCTTCGCTTTGAGGCGGGCAAACCGTTGTTCCAGAGCGGCAAATGCAACGGCCTTCCCACGGCGTTTTTCTTCATCCGTCAGGGGTTTTCCGTAAAGTTCCCTGAGGTCTTCCGCCGTTTCCAGGAGCAGGAAAACGAACCTGTCGTAAACCACCTTGTTTTCAAGGTAACGTGTGGTGGACTCAGAATCATCCCGGGACAGGAACCAGCGTTCAACGCCAATCTGAGCCACCGCTTCGGCAAAGGACTCGTTGAACTCCGTATCCCCCTTCACGTAGAGCTTCTGGTGGGCCAATTCATGAAAGATCAAGGCGGCCAGGTCCGCCTCGGGCCAGTTTATAAAACTGCTAAGCAGGGGATCATCAAACCAGCCCAGGGTGGAGTAGGCAGGGACCTGGGCGATGTAAACGTCTCTGCCCATGGATTTCTGGCTGTCGGCAAAGGCATCGGCCTTTTCCCGGGTATAAAATCCCCGGTAGGACAGACGGCCGGCAAACAGAAAGTCCCAGGTGACGGGCGTTAACGAAAGTTCCGGCGTGGCAACCACAGTCCACATGAGATAGGGCCGCTCCAAATCCACGTATGAAGTGTAACTCCCGTTGTCCGGCAGCAGTAGTTCGCCAGATGCAAAGTGGCGGATTTCCCTGGACAAGGCAAGTTTGCTACGCAGATGTTCCGGGGTATCAGGAGAGGCAATAAGGCTGTCCACCGGTTCTCTTGCGGCCATCACATCCAGGTGGTGGTAAGAAACGTGGGCGTAATATGAGGGGGAAACGCAACTGGTAACGGCCATTAGGCACAGGCACAGCACCGTAATCCGGAGGATGCCCGGAAGATGATACCGTACCTGCCCCTTTTGTATTTCGTTTCCGCCTATCATTCACATGATGTGCCTGTAATTCAGTCTGTCTGTCAATACCAAACCTCTGGTTGACTATTTTTCCTTCCCCAGAACATCACCGGCATAATGATGGTAGGCCACAGCAACGGTCCGGTACACCAGATGGGCCAGCTTGGTATAGGGAAGAAAGGCGATCAGATTGAAGGCAAACAGCAGGTGAACAAAGTACATGGAATAGGCTGCCCAGGGGATTCCGGCCAGCCGCAGCCACTGGGTGAGCATGCCGGTGATCCCCAGAAACAGGGCCAGCCCCAGCAGGTACCAGTCAAACCAGCCGTTGGTCTGGCGCAGGGCATTCCGCCGTTCCCGGATGAGCAGCAGGCTGCCGGCAATCAGCGCGATACCGGAGATATTGGCCAGGATCTTCACCGGGTTCAGCTGGTCATAGGGGCCGTGGCTGTTGAGGATATACAGGGCAAAGACAAAGGCGCCGGCCACAAAGGCCAGGCTGGTGAAAGAGAAGGCCACCATGATGTGAGACATTTTGCGGTGCTTGTTTTCGGAACAGGTGGCAAACCGGTCGTGGCGGACAATACCGGGCAGCTCCCGGATCAACACCTTCAGGAACCGCTTCGGATCCAGGGGGCCGGGGTCACCTTTCCCCAGGCGTTCATGGGTGGCCCGCATATCTGCCAGGAAGCGACGGACACCCAGAAAGAACACCAGGCCCACTGCAGCGGACAGCGGAATGAAGATCAGCTCGATCAGGGCCACCGGGAAAAAATGAGCGAAGACAATACGATCCCCGCCGGGATTCAGGTTCATCAGTCCGGTGAGCAATCCCATGCCCAGGATAATGAGGGCCGGAATGATAAACAGCCAGGGTAGCTTTCGCGGGTCGTTCAACAGACCATGGAAGACCGCAGGTCTTGAATACTCACGAATGGCCATTTTTCTTAATGCACTGAGCACATCGGCGGGCCTGGCATCCCTGGGGCAGCGGTCGGAGCAGTCCCCGCAATTGTAACATAGCCAGATGTCCGGGTTGGCGATGAGCCGGTCCTGAAGCCCCCAGGAAGCGTAAATCATCTCCTTGCGGGGAAAAGGCCGGTCATCGTGGGATATGGAACAGGCCACCGAACAGGTGGCACATTGATAGCATTTTTTCAGGTTCGGGCCGGCACCTGCGCGGAGCCTGGCAATAAAATCAAGATCGGGTTCGATAAGGGTTGCAGAAGTCATGGGACCTCCTTTGAATTAGAAAATGAACTTTAGTTAAGTGTTTGCTCAATCAGTGTGTCAAGCAGTCCGGCCATCTGGTCGGGATCACGCATTCCCTCCCGTAAAAAACAATTGGCCAGAACAAAAAAGTAGTTGGATAACAGGGCCATGGCCAGGATATAAGCATCCTTTTCCGGCCGGATCTCCCCTTTCTCCTGGGCAACCCGGATCAACTCGGCCATCTTCTGCACATAGGCCTCATCAAAGGCATTAATCTGGTCCAGCCATTCCTTTTCATAGAAAAACAGATGGCTGAGATAGGCCCGGGACAGGGAGTAATGGGTGGTATAAAAGGTGAAAAACCGTTTGGAGATATGGACAAATTGTGCCTTGAAAGGACGGTCTTCCGGCACTGTGGCCATGGCATCCCGGTACAACCGCTTTAGGTCATCTGAAAATGCGGCAGCCAACAGGGACAACTTGTTGGGAAAATGCTTGTAGATGGTTCCCAGCCCGATACCGGCCTGGGTGGCCACCCCGCGGATGGTAACCCCGTCATAATCCTGGGTGCTGAACAGTGTCCGTGCACTTTCCAGAATCAATGCCCGTGTCTCTGCTTTTTGCACCTGGCGTCTTGTTCCCTTGGGTTGCTTTATTCCTTTTGATTGATCCATCTTTGCTCCTAAAAATACGGCCATATTATTTCGGCGAACATGTTCACTGAATAAACAACGATCGCCAAAGTGTCAAGGCTTTTTTGCATCGGATGCTTTTACGACGGATTACGGTTCACCAATCATTGACAAATCAAGACGTTATCTTTATAAACTATCGAAGCACCGCCCGGGTGCCCGGGTCCTGCAAAGGGCCGGGATAATAGGAAAAACGGTGAAATTCCGTTGCATGCCAGCCGATGCCGTGACCGGGGACGGCGCCTGCACAATGCCACTTCTTAACAATAGAGGGAAGGCGCAGGCGTCCGGATGATCCGCAGCCGGAAAGCCTGCCCGGGTAAAGAACCATAAGGATACCTGCTGGAACTTCATCCTTGACCTACACCTATATGTTCCGGGAGGATCCGAACGATGTCCATGGAAGACAATAAAGCCTTTGGCGGGGTGATCACCCGCCTGATCAGCAAGGAAAATCTAACCCGGCAGGAAGCCTACGCCGCCTTCACCACCGTTCTCGGCAACGCCACCACAGATCTTCAGCAAGGCGCTTTTCTGTCCGCCCTCACCGCGAAAGGAGAAACAGCGGAGGAAGTGGCCGGCGCCTGGGAAGCCATTTACGAACTGGACACCACCAAGGTGAGTTTGGATCTGGCCGTGGCGGAAAACTCCGGGACCGGCATGGATACCTTTAAAACCTTCAATATCTCCACGGCAGCCGCCATTGTAGCAGCAGCAGGCGGAGTACCCATGGCACGGCACGGCGCCCGGGCCATCACCTCGGTATGCGGAACCGTGGATATGGCCGAGGCCCTTGGGGTGGATGTGGAATGCCCGGCAGACCTGGTGGCCCAAAGCATTGAAACCTCCGGCCTGGGGCTGTTCAACGGCATGAGCCCCATGATCCATCCCAATGCCCTGGGGCGTATTCTTTCCCAGATCTTTTTCGGTTCCACCCTGAACATTGCCGCCTCCCTGGCCAATCCGGCACTGCCGGCCATCGGGGTCCGGGGGGTGTATGCACCGGAAATGATCATGCCAGTGGCCCAGGTCATGAAGGAAATCGGCTACCACAGCGCCATTGTTCTCCACGGGGCCGTGGGAGATTCCGGCCTGGGTATGGACGAAGCCTCGGTATGCGGCACCACCCAATGCGCCCGGATTCATACCGATCCGGATACCGGCGTCCGCAGCATAGACGAATTCATCTTTGATCCGGCCTCCCTGGGCCTGGACTGCACCTCCGGAAACGATCTGCGGCCGGAGGGGGACAAACAGGCCGAGGCGCTGAGATTCACCCGGCTGATCACCAATAAGGAATCCGGCCCCAGAAAAGAGGCCGTGATGCTCAACGCCGGTCTGATCTTCCTGGCAGCCGGCAAGGTGGACGCCCTGGAAGAAGGTATCCAGAAAGCGGCGGTTATTCTGGAAAACGGAAAGGCCTTTGAGACTCTGGAGCGTTGGGTGTCTGCCCAGAACCGGGACCCTGAAAAAGGACTGGCCACCCTGCACGCCCTGGTATAAACACTTCCGTGTAACGACGTCCCCAAAAGACAATAAATCGGGAAATTAAAATTGGAATTATTGATTATAAAAACAGGTTCCCAATACATCCGGGTGAAACCGGAAGGGTTGCTCACCGTCAATCTGGACAAGGCTTCGGTCTTTCCCATGGACCGGCTGGACCATGTGCGGGAGGTGGTGGATAAGGCTGCCGACAGCGGGTTTGATCATGTGACGATCAAAAAACTGGTGCTCAGCGAAGAGGATTTATAATGATCCGGATGGTGTTAAAAGGCATACGGCAACTGGCAGTGGAAGAACTTTCCGAAGCCAGGGCGACGGAGCCACAAGCCTCCTGCGTCGGGGTGGATGTCCTGGCATGCGCCATCTGCCGGACCGATGCCAAAATGTGGGAACAGGGGCACCGGGATCTGGTGTTCCCCCGGGTACTAGGGCATGAAATGGTGGTGCAAAACCGGGAAGGTCAACGATTCATCGTCTGGCCGGGGAAAAGCTGCGGCCATTGCCCGTATTGCCTGGCCGGCCGGGAAAACCTGTGTGATGACATGAAGATCACCGGGTTCCATACCGACGGGGGCTTTGCCCACCGGGCGGTTCTGCCGGAACAAAGCCTGATCCCCGTACCGGATGAACTGGACATCCACGCCGCCTGTTTTGCGGAACCTGTCGGCTGCGTCATCAACGCCTTTGAAAAGCTGCCGTTGCCCACAAACCATAAGGCCCCAAACCATCAGGACCAAAACAATCAAAACCAGCACCGTCAGCTTCTGATTTACGGCGGCGGCACCATGGGACTGATCACCGCCCTGTACGCCCGCCACATCGGGCTGTCCCCGTTAATCCTGGAAAAAGATGCGGCGAAAATCCGGAAAATATCCCCCATGCTTGAGGCATGCGGCCTGGACTGCGTCCAGGAAACCCATGAAAGCCGGTTCGACTTAGTGATCAATGTCTGTCCGGATTATATTGCCCTTTGCCAGGCCATCACCAAGGTGGACAAGGGCGGACACATCTCCTATTTCTCCGGCATCACCAAAAACGAAACCGTAGAAACCAACCTCCTGAACCTCATCCATTACAAGGAAGCCAGCATCAGCGGCGGCTACGGTATGCGGCGGGTGGATATGGAACGTGCAATCCCCTTCCTGCTATCCCATACCCGGGAGTTACGGATGCTCATTGAGGATGTGGTGCCGCCGGAATCGGCACCGGAACTGCTGCCCAAAGTGCTCAAGGGACAGGCCCTGAAATATATCCTGGATTTTACAGGTACCGAGCCGCAGGCTGCCCGGCCAGAGACGATTCAGGAGCGCCCCGGAGCGGACACTGTTGAAGCAGCAGGACTTGATCCCCTTTTTACCGCCTCCCCTTTCTGCAGTGATGTTATCAACGGTATTCGGCCCCTGTCTCGGGATCTGGAAGCGGATGCCCGGGCAAAGATGGATGAAAAGACCAAACCCCTTGGCGCTTTAGGGAAGCTGGAACCCCTGGCCGTCCGCCTGAGCCGGATCCTGGGTACCCTAAATCCGAGAATCGACCACAAAGCCCTGTTTGTCTTTGCCGGAGACCACGGCGTCACCGAAGAAGGGGTATCCGCCTTTCCTTCCGAAGTCACCGGACAGATGGTGGACAATTTCCTCAACGGCGGGGCGGCCATCAACGTCCTCTGCCACCGTCACGGCATTGATCTGAAAGTCGTGGATATGGGGGTAAAAAGAGAGTTCGCCCCCCACCCGCTGCTGATACGGTCCAAGGTGGCGCAGGGGACAAGGAATATGGCTCTGGAACCGGCCATGTCAGACGCCCAGGCCATTCAGGCGCTGGAAGCAGGGATGAAGGCCTTTCTGACTGCCCGGGAAAATAAACGCCTTGATATCATCGGCCTGGGAGAGATGGGAATCGGTAACACCACCTCTGCTTCGGCGATCATTTCTGCGGTCACCGGTGTGCCCCCGGCCCGCACCACCGGCAGGGGGACCGGGGTGGACGACCAGGGATTGTCCCACAAGACAGAGGTCATTGAACGGGTATTGAATTTCCACCGGCCCGCTCCGACAAATGGTCTGGAGATTCTCAGGACCGTGGGGGGATTTGAAATCGCCGGTATTGCCGGTGCCGCTCTGGCAGCGGCCTCACGGGGCTGTCCTGTGGTTCTGGACGGGGTAATTTCCACGGCCGCCGGTCTCATTGCCTATCTGCTCAATCCTGATATTGCAGACTATTTTATCGCCGGTCATCAATCCGTGGAGATCGCCCATACCGCCGCACTTGACCATATGGGGCTAACCCCGGTGGTGGATTTGTCCATGCGTCTGGGGGAAGGGTCCGGTGCCGCACTGGCCATTGACCTGGCAGATACGGCCTGCCGGCTCATGTGTGAAATGGCCTCATTTGAAGAGGCAAAAATATCCCGGTTACAGCAAACGCCCCGGACCGGGGGCTAAACGGTTCCTTCGGCACCGGCACCAACGGCACTGCGCCAGCACGCATCGGGTCTGGCTTCCACCAGGGCCACAAGATCCGGGTCCAGTTTACCGCTTTGAACCATGTCCTTTAGAATGGGCAGGATCTTTTCCGGCGGCAGGGCGCCCCGGTAGGGCCGCTCCTGGGCCAGCGCCTGGAAGACGTCTGCCACGGCGATGATTCTGGCCTCCGGCGAGAGGCTGTTTCGATTTTTCCTGAACGGATACCCGGTGCCGGACATATCTTCATGGTGAAATGCCGCCCATTGGGCAATCTCGGAAAATCCTTCGATCCGGTTTAAAATCTGAAAACTCTCAAAGATGTGATGCAGCATCACGGCCCGTTCCGACTCGTTCAGGGGGCCTGCTTTTTCCAGGATCTCATCCGGCACGTTGAGTTTCCCAAGGTCATGGAGCAGTCCTGCGATTTCCAGATCGGCCAGAGTATCTTCCGAAAGATTCTGAAACGAACCCAGGAGCCTTGCCAGCCGGGCCACGCCTTTGGAATGTTCATGGGTGAACGTACTTTTGGTATCCACAATGTCTGCAAACAGGCCGGCCACTTCCAGAAGGGTCTGGGGATCTGCCGTTTCAGCAGAACTCCCCTGTTCCATCTGTATCAGATACCTGAACAGATGCCGCGAATCCATGGCCAGCCAAAAAAACTCATTGCCGGCCGCATCCAGAAAGGCATCCACCAGGCCGGAGTCGAAAAAGCTGTCCCGGTATTTAGAAAGGGTATCGCAGATACGGTGACGTGCCATCAGGATATCCTGATGGGCATTCTGGCAAAGCAGGGCGTCTGCCCGGTCTGCAAGATAAACCAGATTGGCGGCCAGGGCGGTTTCCCGGTCCAGATCCGCCGGGAGATCTTCCCAATGGGTATGATGGTAGCGGATCACAGGTGCAAGATCCCGAAACAGACTGCACCGCTCCAGCAGACGCTCTCCCCTGAGGCAGTGATCCTGGGAACCGTCCCAGTCCAATTCGGTGGTGAGCCGCCGGTGAACTTCCGTGGAGGAAACACCGCAATCATGGACCAGGGCCGCATTGTAAAGTCTCTCCAGCCGGCTGCCGTCCCATCCCAGGTTTTCCGCACAGTTCCGGGACATGAACGCCACCCGTTTCCCATGCTGATCTTCATCCAGCCCCACCAGATCCAGCGCATCGGACAGGGCGTGCACCAATTGACGTATGTTAATTTGCCGGATCATGCCTGCCTCCGGTGTGTTATGGCGTATAATGTATAGGTATGCATCTTGAATTCTAATCGCTTTTGAGTATATTTTTACACTATATCAGCTTTTTCTCCTTTTTAACACAAGGGAAACACCTTACTGACCTTAATACGGATAGATATCCTTGAAATCCCGTTGCAAATATGGCTAAAGATGCGTATCGTTATGATTTCATATCAACACGACATTAGGAAATAATCATGACCATTCTTGAAAAGATAAAAAAAGACGGACTGCTGTTCGACGGTGCCATGGGATCACTGCTCATTGCCCGGGGGCTTGCCCCCGGTGAAGCCCCGGAAAGCTGGAATGTTAACCGGCCCGAGGACATCCTGGAAATCCACAAATCCTATTATGCGGCAGGGGCGGATATGGCCACCACCAACACCTTCGGCGCCTCAGCCATGAAGCTGAAAAAAATGGGGGCCTCCGAATCCATGGAAGACGTTAACCGCGCCGGTGTGGAACTGGCCCGGCAGTCCTGCGGACCGGATCAGTTTGTGGCAGCGGATATCGGTGATCTGGGTGAGATGCTGACCCCCATGGGACCGGTGTCCAAAGAAGAGGCTGTGGCGGCATTCGCCGACCAGGCGTCTGTTATGGCCGATGCCGGCCCTGACCTGTTTATCATCGAAACCATGTTCGACCTTAACATGGCGCTGGCAGCGGTTGAAGGCATCCGGTCCGTCACGGACTTGCCGGTGGCCTGTACAATGACTTTTAAAGAAACACCCAAGGGATTTTTTACCATCTTCGGCCACGGCATTGCCGACAGTATGAAGGCTCTGGCAGATGAAGGCTGTTCCATTGTGGGGGCCAATTGCGCCATGGGCAGCGACACCATGGTCCGCCTGGCCGAGGAAATTAAAGCATCTGTAAATCTTCCCGTCATTGTCCAGCCGAACGCTGGCCTGCCCCAGACCGATGGGGATGGAAACGTGACCTATCCGGAAACTCCGGATGAATTTGCAGACAATCTAATGAAAATAAAGGCCCTGGGTATTGAAATACTGGGGGGATGCTGCGGCACCACGCCGGATTATATCCGGACAGTACGCACACGGCTTCAGGAACAGGCCGGCAGTTGACAAACAGCCGGTAATAAGGAGAAAAATATGACCATTGTAGATATCACCGGGGGCATCTGCGGATTCAACACCACAGTCAAAACCGAGAGCACCGCCCCTTACACGGCGGTCTTTCACCTGGAAAGCGATTGCGCCAACTGGAAAAAAGTGGAAGAGATTCTCGGCGGAGAGCCCCTGAATGCAATGACAGAACTGTTTAAAAACAAAGCCACCGGGAAACTCAACTCAAAGGTGCTGGAGGTGTCCCTTGCCACCATTCCCCATGTCTCGTGTCCGGTTATTTCGGGAATCCTTAAATCCATTGAAGTTTCCACAGGCCTTGCCCTGCCCAAGGACGCAGCGATTACCTTCAGGGATGACTGATGCCCGGAATCTGATGCGTATGGCCTGATATCCTAGTGAATAAAAGAGTTTACATCACCGTCGCCGCAATCCTGGCAGCCCTGACGATTGCCGGCCTGTTCTGGCAGTTCCTGGCCACCCGTGCAGATACCCGAACCTATCCGGCTCCGGGGCGCATGGTAGATGTCGGCGGTCACCGGCTCCATGTTCACATATCCGGGGAAGGCCCCCTTCCGGTGGTCTTTGAAACCGGTATAGGCAAACCCTACCTGGCCTGGCAGGGGGTACTCTCTGAAGTCGGCCGTTTTACCCGGGTGATTGCCTATGACCGGGCCGGCCTGGGCTGGAGCGAAACCGGCCCCCGCCCCCGAACCAGCAGCACCATCGTAGAGGAACTGCGGCGTCTGCTGGCAGCCACAGGTATCCGGGGGCCCTATATCCTTGTGGGGCATTCCTTCGGCGGGGTGAACATGCAATTATTTGCCTGCCGCTATCCTGAATCCGTTGCCGGCCTGGTCCTGGTGGAGTCCAGCCATAACGACCAGATGGAACGGCTTTACACAAAGCCCCTTACGAAACGGATCAAACGGATAAAACGGTTCGGCCTCCGGTTGGCCGCCCCGCTGGGCCTCACCCGGCCGTTTATCCATGAACCCACACCGGCATTGACAGCGGTGATGCGGACTCTCAAACACCAGTATACCTTTCTGGATGAGGTGGCAGCTTTTCCGAAAAGTCTTGATCAGCTGACCGCCTTTTCCCCGGACTTTAAAGATCTTCCCCTGACCGTAATCAGCCGGAACACATCTGCTGCAACACTTTCACTAAGAAAGGATGTCCCAAAACGCCTGATGGTGTGGGCCGCCCTGCAGGAGGATCTCGCCCGCCGCTCAACCCATGCCACCCTCATTTTTTCAGGAAAAAACGATCACCATATTCATGTCAGCCAGCCGGATCTGATCATTGATGCCGTCCGGCAGATGGTCGCACAGGTACAAAAGACATCCGGTGCCACCGGGGCTGCGCAATAGCTGTCAAAAGGTAACACTGCCGGTTCAGTTCACCCCGGCCCAGGAAAAAATTTCTCCCCTGACCATCAGGTCTGCCGCCCGGGCCGCTGCCATTACATCAGGGTTGAGAACATCCAGCATCAGGTAATCCAGCCCGGCACCGGCGAGCATGGAGAGATAAACGGTTTCCAGCCGGTTCTTTTTCCCTTTATCCCCTGCACCGGTAGTCAGGTTGGAAAGGCCGGCCATGGTCCGGACGGGGAATCCCAACAATTCGGGCAGTATCCTCACCGTTTCCAGAATATCCCGTGCCCGGGAAAGACCGTCGTCCCAGGATAAAGGCGGGACCACCGGATCCAGGATCAGCCGCTCCGGGGATATACCCGCAGCTTCCACCTCCCCCGCCAATGCCAAAGCAATCTCAAATCGCTCCTGGTTTTCCCTGGGCACCCTGCTGTCCCGGGCCAGCAGAAACCCGACGATATCTGAATCGTACCGGGCTGCCAGAGGCAGGATATGGGCGAGTTTTTCCGGCTCCAGGGAAATACCGTTGATAATTGCGGCGTTCTCCGCAACCTCAAGCCCCGCAGCCATTGCCGCAGGGTTGGTGGTATCAATGACCAGGGGCAGATCGGTTACGGACCGTACAGCCCGGACAAAGAAGGTCATGGAAGATTCAGGGTTCTTTTTCAAAGGCCCGGTATTGATATCGATGGCATGGGCGCCTGCTGCCACGCACCGTTCTGCCAGTTCCCGTATAGGCGCAGGGTTCCTCTGATCAAGGGCCTCCTGAATATCCGCCTTGGTAATTCTGATATTGTCAGCGACCAATTCCATACAGCCCCCCTGCAACCTATTGAGTTACCCTATACATTCCGGCTTTTCTATCCAAACTATCACTTTGACTTTGCCCGGTCCCCTTTTTACATTTGTCATTTGTCAATAGACCCAAAGGCAAGATCAGGACCCCATGTTTAAAGCACCGGAAACCGCATCCCAATTCCCGGCATCGGCCACACCACCGGATCCAACGGCAGCCATGGCAGCCGCCTGTAACCGGTGCGGTACCTGCCAAGCCCGGTGCAGCTTCCTGAAAGCAAACGGAAAACCGGGCGAAATTGCCGAGGCATACACGGGGTTACCCCAAGACGACATTCAGCTCCGTCTGGCCTTTGAATGCAGCCTGTGCGGCCTCTGCACCGCGGTCTGTCCCAAATCCCTGAGCCCCTCCAATATGTTCTTACACCTGCGGCAGGCGGCAGTGTCACACGGCACCGCTGATCTTAAACGCTACCATCGCATACTGGGGTATGAAAAAAAAGGCTGTTCCAGCACCTTTTCATTCTACAGTCTGCCCCGGGGTTGCACCACCGTTTTTTTCCCGGGATGCACCCTTAGCGGCACCCGGCCGGAAAACACGCTGAAGACCTATGAATACCTTCGAGGCCAGGACCCCGCCACGGGTATTGTGCTGGACTGCTGCACCAAACCGTCCCACGACCTGGGAAGACAGGCCGACTTTGAATCCAAATTCTTTGAAATGACCGATTACCTCAAGGCAAACGGCATCACCTCTGTAGTGACGGCCTGCCCTTCCTGCCACCGGATATTTGAAGATCACAGTCCGTTCCGTGTGGTGTCCGTATACGGTTTACTGGCGGAAACGCCCGTAAACACCATTGGCAAATTCGGAGAAAAGCAGGCGATTGTCGTTCAGGATCCCTGCCAGGCCAGATTTGACCGTTCGACACAAGAGGCGGTGAGGGTCATTGCAGCCCACATGGGTTTAGGGGTTAAAAAGGTGCGAAACGCCGGTGAAAAGACCTTGTGTTGCGGAGAAGGGGGGTCAGCGTCCTGCATGAACCCGGACCGCGGTACTGCCTGGGCCGCCGGGCGCAAAGACGCCGCAAAAGGCCTGCCGGCCATGACCTATTGCGCGGGTTGTGTGAATTTTCTGGGTACCAATTCTATGGAGATTGGCCTCCGGAACTTCCATATCCTGGACCTGGTATTTGATGGGGCAGCCACCCTCTCAGGCAACGCCAGGGTGGCAAAGGCACCTTTCACCTACCTGAACCGACTGAGGCTAAAAAAGAGATTGAAAACACTGCCGGCCGCCGTTACCCGGGAACGCCCGGTGGAACCGGGCCGAACGGTTTCCCAACGCATGTCACGGGTATTCTTCAGCCTGCTGGCAGGTATCGGGCTGATTTAAAACGCCCGATATTCCCATTACTCCACGTAAATACCGATCTGTTTCATGTAGGTGGAAATCTCAAGAATGGCTGCCTGGATATCTTTGATGTCCGCCGGCACAACGACGATGGTATCATCTCCCGCCACGGACCCGAGGACCCGCTCAAATTCGTGGTCATCGATGAATTTGGCCACCGTATTGGCCGTGCCCGGGCGGGTGCGGATCACGATAAGCTGGGTGTTATGGGCAATACTGGACACCAGGGAATCGAAGAATCCCGTATCCTTGAGTTCGGTACGGGCAAGGGCCCAGACCGTATGCCCGTTCCCGTCCTGGCCTTTGACCGCGTTGATCTTTTTAAGGGCCCGGGATACGGAGGACTGGGTGGTGTGCACCCCCCGTTCTTTCAGGGCCTCAACCAGCTGGGTCTGATTTCCGGTAACCCCCTGGGACAGCAGCAGATGAAGTTCAGAAGCAATGGTCATGGTATATAGTCATATTTATGCATAAAATTTTAAAAAATATGCGCTTTTTATACTCTGTCCCCTTGACTATTTCAAGAATTTTCTGCATTAATAGCGGATGCTTAAAACAGGATACGAAACATCTTATATACAAGGAGTAACTCATGGCAAAGGGTAAAGTGGTTTTGGCCTATTCCGGCGGTCTTGATACGTCGGTAATTCTGAAATGGCTGCTGGAAGAAGGGTACGAAGTCTTTGCATACATGGCCAACATCGGCCAGCAGGAAGATTTCGAAGCCGCAGAGAAAAAGGCCCTGCAGATCGGGGCGTCCAAGGTTTTCATCGAGGACATGAGAAAAGAATTTGTCACCGATTATATTTTCCCGGTGTACAAGGCCAATACGGTATATGAAGGCCGCTACCTTCTGGGTACCGCCATTGCCAGACCCCTGATTGCCAAAAAACAGATCGAGATTGCCAGGGAAGTGGGGGCGGAATACGTATCCCACGGTGCCACCGGCAAGGGGAACGACCAGGTCCGGTTCGAACTCTCCTATTATGCCCTGAACCCGAAAATCAAGGTCATCGCCCCCTGGAAAAACGCAGCCTTCCTGGACGCATTCAAGGGCCGCACCGATCTTCTGGACTATGCTGAAAAGCATGGTATCCCAACCAAGCAGACCGCATCCAAACCCTACAGTGAAGATGACAATCTGCTCCATATTTCCCACGAAGCAGGCGTGCTGGAAGATCCCGGTGCCGTCTGTGACGAGAGCATCTACTCCCATACCGTGAGCCCGGAAAATGCCCCGGATGTCCCCACCCGCATCATCATTGAATTCAAAGACGGCGTTCCGGTCCGGGTGAAAAACCTGGAAGACGGCACCGAAAAGACAGATGCCCTTGAGCTGTTCGAATACCTGAACCAGCTGGGCCGGGAAAATGGCATCGGCCGTCTGGACATGGTGGAAAACCGCTTT
>JAKSBB010000111.1 GCA_022361315.1 Desulfobacterales bacterium | reverse complement strand
GGTCTTTGTCTTTGCCCCAAGGCGGGTATGGGTAAACTTGTATAAAGGATCGCCCTTTTCCGTCATGGAAAACACCGGCGTGGCGTCCGCATCCGTAAGAGACACAAGGCTTTTGTCCAGCCAGACGGGCAGGTTCTTTTTACTGTAGCTGCGCTTATCAATGCCTTTGTGCCCTTGAATCAGGGCCAGGATATCGTCTTTTTCCCGGGCGAGAATTTGGCCAAGGGTGTCAACCGTTTCCCTGTAATCCTCCCATATTTCCCGGAACACAGCCGTTTCAGGCACCGTGGCAAGGTGGGGCTTTCCCACCACCTGGAGGAATTCATCGATGATCCCTTCCGGGGTCATCCCGTTCTTTTGAAGAAAGGTCAGAAAAAGCGGGTCCTGATGAATCACCCGGATATAAAAGAAATCCATGGCGGCCTGACGAATAAACCCGGCATTGTCCCGCTGGAGATCCATATCAAAGTAGCTGTTGCTCTCAAAGGCATTATCCCTGAGCACTGAGAAACAAAAGGAATGGATGGTCATGACGGCTGCCAGGTCAAAGCAGGTCAGGCCCAAACGCAGCCGCTTGCGGATCAGTTCCGTATCTTCCCGGCTGCTCAGAAAGGCGATGAGTTCATCATCCTCGGCGTCCTCTGCATGGATCGCTCCCTGATTCTTTTCCAGGGCGGCAAGGCAGGCCGCCATCCGTTTCCGGATTCTCAGCTTCAACTCAGCCGCCGCAGCCTCGGTAAAGGTCACCACCAGGATGGATTCCACAGGGTATCCCAGGGCCAGCAGCCGGACAAACAGGGTGCTGATGGTATATGTCTTTCCGGTTCCCGCACTGGCCTCAATGAGGGTCACCCGGTCCAGGTCAAGTACAAAGGGGTCCAGCGGTATCGGTTCATGAGAGATCATTCAGATTCTCCAGAAGGGGGGTAAACACCATGAGGGCCGTATCCGGAATCCCTGAACGCCTGAGACGTTCCGAATCCTTAAAGGGATCTGCCTCACCGAATACCAATGTGGTGTAACGGTTCTCCTGTTCTCCGGGGAGGAAAGGCGTACCATTCCAATGGGGCCTTGCCTTTTCCAGGGCAGCGTCAAGCAGGTCCGTTGGAATGTCACCCGTTTCAGGCTGCCAGCCACGGGAGATCAACGTTTCCACCAGGGCAAACCCGGGGGCACAGAAAAAGGGCAGGATCTGCTGCCGTCCCCGGAGGCATAAACGGACCAGAGATGCGAGATGGTCAGCGGCCTTATCCTCAACCGGTGAAAATTCCAGGGCGGCAGCCGGCGCTTTTCCCTTGGGGTCCCGGCCGATAACAACAGTGGTCCCCGGATT
>JAKSBB010000547.1 GCA_022361315.1 Desulfobacterales bacterium | reverse complement strand
GTTTTGATTTTAGGATATTGCAGGTGTCGATCAACGACTCCCAATCTTTATCTGCATCGGGATGAAATGGTGGATCTAAGAATACAAGGTCAGCTTCCGTTAAATTATTTACAGCCTCAAATCCGTCTTGTTTGCAAAACGTCACCTCAATATTATCGGGAAACCTGTGATCGGGTTTCAACGGATCATACATGCTCCCCACCGCATCACTGGTATCAAATAAAGTGATCACAACTTTTGAGACGCGCTTGGCTAACTGAGATACTGTAAACACCCATCCTGCAGGGTACTGACTTCTTTCAATCCATGGGCGTGAGAAAGAAACATATGTCGAGTCACATGATGCATCTCTACAAATATTACCGATACCCTTATTCCACTCTCCCTCGGGGGCCAGGTCATGAACAGGACCGCCACAATGGCTCTCCACATAACGAAATGTATCCGAGGTGTTTGGAATGGCCTGGGCCAACTCAACCATAAAAAAATGTTTCCAGACATCACCTAAGTTGCCCGCCTTCTTCGAATGGTTATATGCTTTTTTAACCTTCATATCACAATTTATTGTATATTTTACTGTATATTTATCCGTATTTATTTTTGAATGGCTCCCCTGCATAATTCAACATACATCAAACTGTATTTTTTGTTGTATTTTAACTTGTATACGTATTTAATTACCTCTTTTTAGAAACATCCGCAATCAACTCAAATTAAGTTCCGGGAATATCCCAACGCATATTCATGATGAGCGCCATAGGGTATCTTTTCATTGATTTGACTGACCCTAGGGCTCCTTCATTTCAGATTGAGATTCGGATAAAAGATTCATGATTAGTTTTATCAGGGTATCTTTTTGATTCGGATCGGATTCAGCCACCAACAGCGTCAATGCTGCAAGCCCTGTATCATTTATCACAGGCTGGCCGTTTTGCCTGATCAGACGGTGGTTGCGATGAAGAAAATCAATGAAAAGAAATGCACGGCTACGCTTGTTACCGTCTGTAAAGGGATGATTTTTAACGATGAAATATAAAAGATGGGCTGCCTTGCTTTCTACGGTGGGATAGGCAGGTTCCCCGAATACGGTTTGATCGAGGTTTCCGAAGATAGCGGCAAGCCCCTCCGGATGTGACGGCCTGGCAAAGAGTTCTGAGGCCTCGCCTTTGGCTGCCAATTCTTTTTTAAGTTCCAGGATTGCAGCCATGGCGGCCTCGGGGGTTGCCAGACATCCCCCCGGAACCCCGTCCGGTGCCTTGAGTAACCCTTCGTCATACTGCTGCAGCCATAAAAAGGTCTGGGTATAGCGGCCCATGATATCCACAAGTCCCCGTCCCATGTCCGTGACCAGGGCGGGGGATTGCGCAGCCTTTTGGATCAGCGCCAGTGCCTGGGCAAGTTCAGCGGCATTCTCTTCAAACCGCTGCTGATTAACAGCATAACCCTGAACTAGATACTCCCTGAGCCGCTGGGTTGCCCAGATACGGAACTGTACACCCCGCCTGGAATTTACCCGATAGCCAACGGAGATCACCGCATCCAGGTTATAATGTTTCAGCCGCCGCTT
>JAKSBB010001266.1 GCA_022361315.1 Desulfobacterales bacterium | reverse complement strand
GTATACTCCACAGGGGTATTCACCATCCCTCTGATGAAACAGCTGGGATACCGGAAACGCTTTGCCGGCGCGGTGGAAGCCGCCGCCTCCACCGGCGGTATGCTGATGCCTCCGGTGATGGGTGCCGGTGCCTTTGTCATGGCGGAAATTACCGGAATTTCCTATGTCAGCATTGTGATTGCCGCCATGCTGGGATCACTGCTGCTGTACGCCTCCATGGTGGTCCGGGTCCATTATACGGCCATGAGAAACAATCTTTCCGGGGTATCTGAAGAAAAGCTGGTTCCCTATAAACAGATTCTGCGGGACGCTTACCTGTTGCTGCCCATGATCCTGCTGGTGGTGCTTCTGCTGAAAGGGTACTCCCCGTTCCTGGCCGCCAATGCCGCCATTGCCGTCACCTTTGTAATCAGCTTTGTCAAAAAAGACACAAGGATGACCCCGGCCAGAATATGGGCGACGCTCAGGACCTCAGGCCAGAACATGGTTATGATCGCCCTGGCCTGTGCCGGGGCCGGAATGGTGGTGGCCATCGTCACCCACACCGGGCTCGCCCTGGGTATCGCCACCGTCATCACCAATTGGTCCGGCGGCCAGATGCTGCCCGCCCTGCTGCTGATCATGGTAACCTCCCTGGTCATGGGTATGGGACTGCCCTGCACCCCGGCCTATATCATCGCCATTACCATCGGCGGCCCTGCCCTGCTGGCCATGGGTGCGGAAATGTTGTCTGCCCACCTCTTTGTATATTACTTCGCCGTTCTTGCCGGAGTTACACCGCCGGTGTGCGTGCCGGCATTCTGTGCCGCCGCCATTGCCCGATCAAAACCCCTGCAGACCGGGTTCGAGGCCTTTAAACTGGCCATGGCGGGATTCCTGATCCCCTATGTATTTGTTTATAATCCGGCACTCCTGATGCAGGGCAGCCCGGCTGCCATACTTACGGTGTGCGCAGGCCTGATGCTGTCCATATTCTTCTTCGCCGGCGCACTAAGCGGTTATTTCTTCACTAGACTGGGACTTATCTCCCGGCTGGCGCTTTTCCTGATGGCGGCCGGTGTCACTTGGTGCTGTGCCATTCCGGACCTGGTGAATTCCGCGCCGGCACGGCTTGCCATCGTTATCCTGCTTGCGCTCCTCGTCATAAAGCCTATCCGGAAGCGGTTGCGCGCTACCTCAGGGGCAGCCAATTAAAGGTTCTGTATTGAAACGAAATTCCCCCCATATCGTCATCATCGGCGGCGGTGTTATCGGCTGCGCCATTGCCTGGCATCTGGCCCAAAGGGATGCCAGGGTCACATTGATTGAACAAAAAGACCCGGCGGCCGGCAGTTCAGGGGCCTGTGACGGCCTGGTGTTCATGCAGTCCAAAAAACCCGGTATTCACCTGACCCTTGCCATGAAGAGCCTTGAATTATTCGATACGCTTTCAGGCCGCCTCCCCGTTGACATTGAATTCCGACAGACCGGCGGACTGGTTGTCATTGAAACGGATGCCGAATACCGTGCCATGGAACAATATGTTGCTGCCCAGCAGGACATCGGCCTGCCTGTCCACCTGCTGGACAGAGACCAGACCCTTGAACGGGAACCTGCACTTGCCGCGGATATTGCAGGCGCCACCTGGTCCCCCATGGATGCCCAGGTAAATCCCATCAATCTGACCCTGGGCTTTGCCGCAGGAGCCAGACAGAACCATACCCGGATACTTTCCCAGACACAGGTGCTGGGGTTCCGCAACACGGGTAACCGGGTAACAGCAGTGGAAACCAGCAAGGGAGTTGTTGAAGCCGACATCGTAGTAAATTGTGCCGGTGCTGGAGCCGGCAGCGTATCAAAGCTATTAGGGATGTCCCACCCTGTAACCCCCCGCCGGGGACAGATTGCCGTCACCCATGCAGCCGCCCCGCTACTGACCCACTGCCTGATCTCCGCTAAATATGTGGCGGCCAAATTCGATCCGGCACTGGCCAAGACTGCCGGCCAGGGCATATCCATTGAGCAGACCGACAACGGTAACCTGCTGCTGGGCTCCACCCGGGAATTTGCCGGATTTGATACCTCAAATACCATAGAAGGGATTCGCTCTATTATCCGCCAGACATCTGTTGTGCTTCCCGCAGTTAAAACCATGGATATTATCCGGACCTTTGCCGGTCTGCGGCCCTACACTCCGGATGGTCTTCCCCTGCTGGGCCCGGTACGGCAATTCTCCAATGTCTTTATGGCCGCCGGACACGAGGGAGACGGCATCGCCCTGTCTCCGGTGACCGGATTATTGATGTCCGACCTGATTATAGACGGACAAACTCAATTCCCGTTGGATGCCTTTTCACCGGACAGATTCGACACAGAAACAGGGGGTGCACATGCATAACCATGATGCCCAGCTAAGAATCCCCTCAAAAAACCGGGGGCAGCAGGTGTCCATTAGGGTGGACGGCCTGGATATTGCGGCCTTTGAGGGAGAAACCATCCACGCCGTAATGATTGCCGCTGGTATCCAAAATTTCAGAGAATCCTCCGGCAGCGGCCCCAGAGGGGTATTTTGCGGGATGGGTATCTGCTATGACTGCCTGGTCCGGGTGAACGGGAAAGACAACCAGCGGGCCTGCATGACGCAGGTGGAAGATGGCATGGAGATCGACACCCGCTCCGAGGATCCCAAATGATCAGTTCCTACTACCCCATTGTCATCGTCGGCGCCGGCATGGCAGGCCTTGCCGTGGCAGACACCTTGTCCGGCAACGGTTACGACATCCTGGTCATTGATGAAAACAACCACACCGGCGGCCAATTGCTCAGAAACCGCGAGGCAGACTCCTCGAAAAACTGGTCCCCGGATACCATGAAATCCGTTGGATTCAATCTTATCAAGAGACTGAAAACCGCAAGGGATATCACCGTTATCCCCCGTGCCGAGGTCCTGGGAATCTTTCCGGACAGACGCCTGCTGGTGCACACGACGGACGGCCCGGACACCTGCCGAGAGATCCGTGCCGGCCGCCTGATCCTGGCCACCGGTGCCCGGGAACGCTACCTTCCCTTTCCGGGCTGGACCCTGCCCGGTGTCATGTCCCTCGGTGCAGCCCAGATCCTGATGAAGCAGCACGCAGTACTTCCTTCTGCCAATACGCTGATTGCCGGCAGCAGTCCCCTGATGATGGTGCTGGCAGCCGAAATCCTTTCCAATGGCGGAAAGGTGACAGCCCTTGTTGATGAGAAAGGCCTCAAAGATAAAG
>JAKSBB010000022.1 GCA_022361315.1 Desulfobacterales bacterium | reverse complement strand
TGTTCTCTTATGGAGCAGTGGGTTTTGGCAGCAAGGACTTCAGGTCAGCCGCGGTTCGGGTGGAAACAGAACCCCGCCAGGACCTGAGGCAGATGCCGCGGGAGGGAGTCATAAAGGGGGTGAACCGGCTGCGGGAGCAATACCCGGACAACCGGCTGATGCGCCACCTGGAAAACTGCGCCCTGAACTACGGCTGCCCGGCGGGTAAAAACTTCTTCCTGAGACGCTATGAAGCCCCCCTGCCCACCTCCAAGGTCTGCAACGCCAATTGTATCGGGTGTATCTCCCTTCAAAAGGACACTACCCTCTGTGCCTGCCAGGACCGGATCACCTTCACCCCACGCCCGGAGGAAATCGCCCAGGTCTCCCTGGAACATATCGCCCATGTCCCCAAACCGGTTGTCAGCTTCGGCCAGGGGTGTGAGGGGGAGCCACTCACCGCATTTGCCGCCATAGAGCCGGCGATCCGCCAGATCCGGGAGAAGACCGAAAAGGGTACCATCAACCTCAATACCAACGGCAGCCTGCCGGACAACGTGGCCCAACTCTGCGATGCCGGCCTGGATTCCATGCGGGTGTCCATGAACTCTGTGAGAGAAGCCACCTACACCGCCTACTTCCGCCCCAGGTCCTATCATTGGAATGATGTACTCCGGAGCATTGACACCGCCCGGGGCCGGGGCAAGTTCGTCTCCATCAACTACCTGAACTGCCCCGGGGTGACAGATTCAGAAAAAGAGGCCGAAGCGCTTCACCAGTTTATCCGGGATCACGATATCAATATGATCCAGTGGCGGAACCTGAACTACGACCCCCTGCAGTACAACAGAATGATGGCAGAGATTGAGCCCGGCGGCAGAGCTTTGGGGATGGCCGGCCTCATTCAGAGTCTGAGGGATGAATTCCCCGGGCTGATCCACGGTTATTTTAATCCGCCCAAGGAACGGTATGGGAAAAACAACTGATACCGTACGGGTCATTGACCAGACCATCCGGGAGGGTATGCAGTACCAGGGGCTGGTATTCAGTCTGGAACAGCGCCTGAAGATTCTGGAATATCAGGCCCGGTTGGGGGTTGACGTCTGCCAGGCCGGATATCCGTCTGCCCATCCCCTTGAGGCGAAAATGGTTGAGCAACTGGCCGCCCGGGCAGAAAACAGAGGCTGGCCGATCCGGGTGGCGGCCCTGGGACGCATGTGGATGCCGGATGTACGAATCATGCTGGATACCGGCGTCCGGGATTTCCACTTTCATATTCACTTGAAGGATGGCAGCGCCGACAGCTTGAGAAAAATGGCGGATGAGCTGAAGGATATATCGGCCTTTATTAAAAAGGTGCAACCAAAAGCCGTTATTTCCCTTGCGGTTCTGGATATGGGCAGCCCCCCCGCAGATACATTCAAAGACCACATTACTTTCTTAGACAATATTATTGGCCTGGATATTCTTTCTCTGCCGGACACCTCCGGCATCATGATTCCGAGCCAGGTGGATGAGAAAATCAAAATGGCTCGTCAGTTGGCAGCAACAACGGAGATATCCATCCACTGCCATAATGACATGGGTATGGCAGCTGCCAATACCATTGCAGGCGTAATGGCGGGTGCCGGCATCATCGAAGCAACGGCCCTGGGCATAGGTGAGCGCAACGGCATTGCAGATTTGTTCACAACGGCAACTCTTTTAAAAGGTCAGGGCAAACACCTGAACCTGAACACGGACGACAACGACCTGGCCCTAGAATATTACTATTACGTGGACGGTATTGTGAAAGCCCAGACCGGACACAGCCTGCTGACGCCGAACTTCCCGATCTTTGGTTTGGCCTGCGCCACCCATGTGGCCGGTACCCACGCAGACGCGGGATTCGGGAACACATCTGAAGAGCGTTTTTTTCTGAATCCCCTGTGCGGCAAACGGCTGGTTGAAAAATACATGACAAAATACAACATCTCATACAATAAAAGAGATGTCGATCAAATCACTGCCGAGATAAAAACCGAAAGTTTTTCTTTGGGAAGACGGCTAACCGTCGATGAAGTGCGTCACATTGCCCGGAACAAACAGGAAGCAGGACATGATTAAAATACTAATGGTGGGTATAGGCGGCGGACTTGGGGCCATCTGCCGGTACCTGGTGTATGAAACTTACCTTGCCATGGTAAAGGATGCCTGGCTGCCCCTGGGAACCATCACCGTCAATGTAACGGGTTGCCTTGCCATCGGTCTTCTGGGGGGGATTGCCGAAACCCGGGATATATTTACCCCGGAGATGCGGGCCCTGATTTTTATCGGCTTCCTTGGCGGCTTTACCACCTTTTCCACCTTTGGGTTCGAGCTTTTTTTCTTTCTTCGCAACGGCCAGATCGGTCTTGCCGCCCTGAACATCCTCATTCAGCTGACGGCTGGGCTGCTGGCGGTTTGTGCCGGATTCAGCCTTGCCAGACTTGTATAACCGGCATCCTACAACAGGGGCAGGGAAATATCGAACCGGGTCCACTCCCCTTCCCGTGAGGAGACCCGGATATCCCCCCCGTGATCCTTGATAAATCCGTAACAGACGGAAAGACCAAG
>JAKSBB010000801.1 GCA_022361315.1 Desulfobacterales bacterium | reverse complement strand
GGGAAGAGTGTGCCCCATTCCAGGGATTCCACCTTGGCCTTGAGGCCGTATTTTCTCAGCTCGGTGGCAATGGCCGTGGCCATTTTCACCCGGTAGGGATTCTGGGAGGTGTAGATGGAAAATTCAAAGCCGTCGGTGATCACCCCGTCTTTTTTCAGTTCGTCGAACAGGGCTTTGGCCTTGGCCTTGTCATACCCCAGTGCGCGGGATTTCATATAATCCGCATCATCCGGGAATACCCCGTCAGGAATCCAGGAATAAGCCCGCTGTCCCACACTCCGCCAGATACCCTTGATGGCCGCATCAAAGGGCACCGCATGGTATACCGCTTTTCTGAAACGGACATCGGAAAAAGGGGCCTTCTGCTGGGAGAAACCGATGTAGGAGTTCCCCAGGCCCGGGATGGTCATGACCTTGAGACGGTCATCCTCCTCCAGCCGTTTGATATCCTGGGGGGTCAGGCGATGGGCAATGTCCAGACCGCCGGATTCGATTTCAGCCGCCATAACCTCAGGTTTGGGAATGGGGCGGAAGATGACCTTGTCCAGGTTGGGGGTACCCAGAAAGTAATCCGCATTTTTTTCAAGGACGATCCGTTCGTCGGGCAGCCATTCCACAAATTTGAAGGGCCCGGTACCCACGGGCTTGCGGTCAAACTCGTCCATGCCCACTTTGGCAACCAGATCCGAAGGAAGGATACCGCAGGTGGCGCTGCCCAGCGCCAGCAGCAACGGTGCATAGGGCGCTTTGAGATTCAGTACCACCGTATGATCGTCTTTGATGTCCACAGAGGCCACCGGAGAGAGAAACTCTTTGGACGGTGAGGCATTTTTCTCAGCCTGGATGGCTTCAATGGTAAACTTGACGTCTTTGGCCGTGAATGCATCACCGTTGTGAAAATTCACCCCTTTTCTCAGGAAAAAGGTATAGATCTTCCCGTCTTCGGAAATCTCCCAGCGTTCTGCAAGCCCCGGTGCGGCATCGGAGGCACTTTCCTTGAAAGAGACCAGGGAATCAAAAATATTCCCTGCCACGGCTTCCCCGAAAATCCCCGGGATGAGCACCGGATTCAGTTTGGCAGGTTCTTTGGCAATACCGATTTTCAACACCGCTTCCTTGGCAAGGCCGGCCTGGGATATTCCAAGGATAAGCCCCAGGGAAACCATGAGCACCACAAGCATCTTTTTCATCTGGCAATCTCCTTTTGTTTATTTTCCGCTAACCCGACACACAAAGTTACCGGAGTAATATATTTATTAATTTATGTAACCACAGTAACGCAATAAACCGAAACACATAATCCTGTCAAGTCTAACCTAAAGAATTCAAAACAAAAAACGACCCCGGCACCCACATTGCCTGTCCGCTTGACACGCCTGAAGATTTCACCTATACATTGCCAGACCGACAAACTGAGGAGAGCGCCCTTGCCCGACGAAAGTCCCTGGAAAGACATCGCAAGGCATGTGCCCACCGGCATATTTGCCATGGACACCCAATTTCGGGTCCATTACTGGAACCCGGTGATGGAAGCCATTACCGGCATTCCTTTCCGGCGCATCTCCGGCACCTGCCTCTTTGACTTTTTTCCGGCCATTAACGGTACCGAGCTCAACCGGATCTATGAAAATACCGATGTTTCCACCCGCCCCCTCACCTTGGAATATTGCAATCTTTTTCCCGAATTTCACCGGCCGGGGCACCACCGGTATTATACCCTTAAAACACAATTGATCCGCAGTAGCGGTCAGGTAGAAGGCAGCGTGGTCATCCTGGAGGACACCACCGACCGGCTTAAATCCGAGCGGGCGTTGCAGGAGAGTCAAAGAAAACTGTCCACCCTGATGAACAATCTGCCGGGTATGGCCTACCGGGCCAGAAACGATAGGAAGTGGACCCTGGAATATGTGAGCCGCGGCAGCCGGGAAATCGTGGGGTACGACAGCGAAGATCTTGTGGGCAATCCCATGAACGCCTTCAGTGAACGGGTCCACGCCGACGATCAGGAAAAGATATGGAACAAAATCCAGGACGCCGTAGCCGCCCAGAAATCATTTGAGTTGTTTTACCGGCTCCGGACCACACGGGGGGAATACAAATGGGTGTGGGAGCAGGGCGCCGGTGTCTTTGACGACAACGGAAACATGGTGGCCCTGGAAGGCTACGTCAACGACTTCACCGCCCAGAAGGTCACGGAGCTGGAACTGCGGCGGGAGAACGAACGGCTGCGATCCACCATCAAGGACCGGTACCGTTTCGGGGAAATGGTGGGGAAAAGCGAGGCCATGCAGAAGGTCTATGAGATGATTCTCAGGGCTGCGGCCACCGACACCAACGTGATCATCTACGGAGAGTCCGGAACCGGCAAGGAACTGGCTGCCCGGGCTATCCACGACCTCAGCCAGAGGAAGGCCAGCCCCTTTATCCCGGTGAACTGCGGCGCCATTTCCGAAACACTTCTGGAAAGCGAGTTTTTCGGCCACACCCGGGGTGCCTTTACCGGTGCCGGCAGGGAAAAGACCGGCTATCTCGAGGCGGCCCACGAGGGTACCCTCTTTCTTGATGAGTTGGGAGAGATTTCCCTTCCCCTTCAGGTCAAACTCCTCAGGGTGCTGGATGAAAAAGGCTACCAGCCCGTAGGCAGCACGGAAACCCGGCATTCCGACATCCGTATTGTGGCCGCCACCAACCGGGACCTCAAGGAACGGGTGCGCAAAGGGCAGATGCGCCAGGATTTCTTTTACCGGATTCACATCCTTCCCATCTACCTGCCCAGTCTGTCCGAACGCAAAGAGGACATCCCTTTGCTCATTGATTTCTTCCAGGACAAATTCAGGGCCCAGGGGTACGATGCACATATTCCGGCTTCCGTCCGGGAAACCTTCCTGGGTTACCACTGGCCCGGCAATGTCAGGGAGCTGCAGAATGCTGTTCTCCGGTATATCACCCTGAAAAAAATCGATGTCATGGATCAGGATGCCCCGGTTACTGCGCCTGCAAATGATGCATTGTTTCCATCGGACTCCGATGCCCCCCTTAAAAAACGGCTGGCGGTTTATGAAAAACAGATCATCCGTGGTCTGCTGGCAGAACACCAATGGAACCGGACCCTGGTGGCCAAACGTTTAGGCATCGACAGAAAGACCCTTTTTAACAAAATGCGGCAGCATGGATTGAACACCCGGCAATAAAGAGATACTACACCCCGAATCGGGGAAAAAATTCCCCACGCAATAAAAATTCGATTTAAAATCAATATATTGCAAGCCCCCTTCGTTTCCTTTTATGAAATTCTGGGGTGAAAATTCCCCACACCACACATCCCCCACAACACAAGCAGCAATAAAACGCTTTAAATTCAAATACATAAACAAAAACACACCAGTGGCACACAACTTGTAATCTCCTCTCCCGACTAAAAAAAACAAAACCGCCGGACCACCCATTTTCAGGCGACCTGGTCCGGCATGAAAGAAGGAGGAGAGTCAATGCCCAGATTAAGTCTCGGTGCCAACCGGATATACGGAGAGGCCGCATTTGAAGTCCTTGCAAAGGCTCAGGCCCTGGAAAAACAGGGACGGAAGGTGCTCCATTTTGAAATCGGAGAGCCGGATATGGAGACCCCGGACCATATCG
>JAKSBB010000162.1 GCA_022361315.1 Desulfobacterales bacterium | reverse complement strand
TCGATCAGGGTCATGGTCTTGGCAATCATCCGGCGGTTTCCCGCCCGTATGCCCTCAATGAGGGCATTGATATCCGTTGCCGGAGCGGCGGTATTTTGCGGGGGTGACATCAGGCGCCGATCGCATTCAGGGTTCTGTTGGCAGATTCGGTCACCACGGTGCCGGGGCCGAAGATGTCTGAGGCACCGGCCTCTTTCAGGAAGTCATAATCACCCGGCGGGATAATGCCGCCAACCACGACCTTGATGTCTGAAGCACCCTCTTTTTCCAGATTTTCGATCACCTGGGGTACCAGGGTTTTATGGCCGGCTGCCAGACTGGAAACGCCCACCACATGGACATCGTTTTCCACGGCCATTTTTGCGGCCTCTTCCGGGGTCTGAAACATGGGTCCCAGGTCCACGTCAAATCCGAAGTCGGCGTAGGCGGTGGCAATCACCTTCACGCCGCGGTCATGGCCGTCCTGTCCCATCTTGGAGAGCAGGATACGGGGACGCCGGCCGGTTTTCTTTTCGAAGTCAGCGGTCCGTTTTCTCAGGGATTCCAGGATCTCGGGATCGGCATTCTCCGCATAGACGCCGGAGATGCACTGGGTGGTGGCCACAAAGCGGTCGAATACCGCTTCCATGGCATCGGAAATCTCACCTACAGTGGCACGGGCACGAACCGCCGGCAGGCAGGCGGCCAGCAGGTTGTCACCGTTTTCACAGGCCTTGGTGATATCGGCCAGGGCTTTTTCAACCGCGGCGTTGTCACGGGTCTTTTTAATCTCTTCCAGACGGGCCACCTGCTCTTCACGGACGGCCTCGGAAACTTCTCTCACCGGAATGGGTTCTTCATCTTCGATCTGGTACTTGTTCACCCCTACGATGACATCGTCGCCTTTGTCAATCGCTGCCTGACGGCGGGCTGCCGCCTCTTCGATGCGCATCTTGGGCATGCCGGACTCAATGGCCTTGGCCATGCCGCCCAGATCTTCGACTTCTTTGAGGATCTTGCGAACTTCGTCAACGATGTTCTGGGTGATGCTTTCAATGTAGTAGGACCCGCCAAGCGGATCAATCACGTCCGTAATTCCGGTTTCTTCCTGTACCAGGATCTGGGTGTTTCTGGATATCCGCGCGGACAATTCGGTGGGCAGGCCCACGGCTTCGTCAAAGGAGTTGGTGTGCAGGCTCTGGGTGCCGCCGAGAACTGCGGAGAGGCATTCCAGGGTGGTCCGGATCACGTTGTTGTAGGGATCCTGCTGGGTCAGACTCCAGCCAGAGGTCTGGCAGTGGGTCCGCAGCATGGAGGACTTCGGATTTTTCGGTTCGAACTGGGCCATCAGTTCCGCCCAAAGGAACCTGGCAGCCCTCAGCATGGCGATGTACATGAAGAAATCCATGCCGATGCCGAAGAAGAAGGAAAGCCTGGGGGCAAACTGGTCAATGTCCATGCCGGTGGCAAGGGCCGCCCGCACATATTCAAGGCCGTCGGCCAGGGTAAATGCACACTGGAGCACCGGGTCGGCACCGGCTTCCATGATGTGGTAGCCGGAAATGGAGATGGTGTTAAACTTGGGCATGTTCTGGGAACAGAATCCCATGATGTCCGAGATAATCCGCATGGACGGGCCCGGCGGATAGATGTAGGTGTTCCGGGTCAGGTACTCTTTGAGGATATCGTTCTGGATGGTGCCCATGAGCTGTTCATGTTTGACACCCTGCTCTTCCGCGGCAACGATGTACCCGGCAAGAATCGGCAGTACCGCACCGTTCATGGTCATGGATACGGACATCTGATCCAGGGGGATCTGATCGAAGAGGATCTTCATGTCTTCTACGGAATCGATGGCCACCCCAGCCTTACCCACGTCGCCGGCCACTCTGGGATGATCGGAATCGTACCCCCTGTGAGTGGCAAGGTCAAAGGCAACGGAAAGCCCCTTCTGGCCCGCTGCCAGGTTTTTACGATAAAACGCGTTGGACTCTTTGGCGGTTGAAAAGCCTGCATACTGGCGGATGGTCCAGGGACGGCCGGCGTACATGGTGGCCATGGGACCGCGGACATATGGGTTGAACCCGGGAAGATTATCTTTGAACTCGACGTTCTTTAAATCCTCGGCCGTATAAAGGGGTTTGATATCTATTCCCTCAGGGGTTTTCTTGGTAAGCGATTCCAGGGGTTTTCCCCTGAGCTGCTTTTCAGCCAGTTCTTCCCATTTTTGAATATCAGACGATTGAGACATGGTTATCCTCCGGTCTTAAGATGATTATATCCCGGGCCTTTTGACCGGATCCCCTCATGATCCGTACAGATAAGCAATAGTTGGTCATTGGCCGGGACGTTGCGCAGGTGCAGGACGGGAGAGACACTATCTCTCGCACAATTCCACAAGAACGCCGGATGTTGCTTTGGGATGCAGGAAAGCGATTTTGGCACCGCCTGCCCCTTTGCGCGGTACCTCGTCAATGAGTTTGATGCCCTTTTCTTTCAATTCTGCCAGGGCCTCTTCAATGTTTTCCACCCGGAAGGCCACGTGCTGGATGCCTTCCCCCTTTTTTTCAATGTATTTGGCCACGGGGCCGTCATCGGACGTGGATTCCAGGAGCTCCACCTCACTTTCGCCAACCGGCAGGAAAGCGGTGGTTACCTTCTGGGCTTCCACGGTTTCTGTGCCTTCAAACGTAAGGCCGAGAGCGTCTGTCCAAAAGTTCTTCTTTTCCTCAATACTGGAAACGGCTATGCCGAGGTGATCTATCTTTAAAATTTTCATCTCGAATCCCCACTTTTGGTTAATAAAATCTCTACTTTTTGTCACTATAAAGTACAATATCTATAGTTGGTTCATTTGCCCAAAGTCAACCTTAAATCGGCTGAATCATTTAATAAGTAGACACTAAAAATCGAAGTCCCTGTAGGGACTTAGGATACTTTGGAAATATTTGCCATATATCCCTGGACGATGATGGCGGGGTCCAGATCAAGGCATTCGGCATAGGATTTTAAAAACCCTTTTAAGTAAATTGAAGGGGGCAGGGTGGCGGCATTGTCCGACTCGATGGCCCGGAGTGTGGTTTCGGACACCCGTGACATTTCAAAAATATCGGCCAGGCTGATCCCCGCATGCAACCGCAACGCCTTGAGATCTCTGCCGGATATGGCGGACTTTGCCTGCACCTTTTGACGCAGCTCAAGAAATGCAGCACCGGTGGTTTTTTCCTTCAGGCTTTTTTCCACATGTCCGTTATCCTCCGGGTTACCGGTGGTGAACACGGGCACCGGGGTTTTGCTTTTGCTGGAGAACCGTTGTTCTTCGGACAGGCACCCCGCGTCCACAAGTCGAGTGTCGTAAACCTCACGTTTTTCCCTGTTGCTAAGGGTCTGATAGGCCTGTTTCGCTTCGGCCAGGATTGCAGTTCTTTCCTTGGGGGAAAAAAGGGAATAGGTACTTAGAGATTCTTTATCGTAGATGGACTGGATCTCACGAAAAGCCCTGTGAATTTCCTCAAATGAGGCGTTGGCCGCAACATCCAGAATCTCGTAATAGGTCCGTCCGTCATTCATGGCTCAGTTACCGTTTCGCGCAGATTTTGCGTCTCAACACCCTCATTCTCATCCATTTCCAGCAGATTCCTGGCAATCCGGGACAGATCGTTGGCGGTTTTGGTGTAGGCGTACCGGGTAATAAAGTTCTGCCGCAGTTGAATGGAGTCATGGACCTTTTCATCGTAGCGGATATTGCCTAAAAAGGTAAACCTGGAATAGAAATGACGGTTGCAGACCTTTTCAATTTTATACCCCAGAGAAGGGTCATCTTTCTGCCGGACCTGGTTCACCACAAACTTGAACTGAAACTCCTTGAGTTTATCCTTCAAAAGCGCACCGATCTCAGGGTCGTTTTTGGCAATCTCATTTACGATCAGAAAAGATTGGTCCAGGCTGTTGCCGGACAGGTCCATTTTTTTGGTTACCTGGTTAAACTCCGACAATTTGAGGGTTCGCTTCACCACCCTGAAGTAAACGGATTTAATAAAGTTAAAGGTGTTCTCAATGGAGGTGGGTTCAGAGGTAAGAATACAGATACCCTGATTGTCCGTTAGGAAAAAGTCCAGCATGTTAAAATTGGTGCCGGCCCCCAGATCCATTAATACATAATCATAATCCAGGTTGCGAAGGCCGCGGATAATTTTCTGTTTCTGCGCCGTATAGAGGTTGGCCGCCTCGGTGCTGCAGTTCCGGGAGCTGATAAAAGAAAGGTTGGGCGTAGGCGTAGGCACAGCAGCCTTATCAAGGGTATCCACCTGCTTGTCCAGAAATGTATCCAGCCCGAGTTGAGAATCAGACACCTCAAGAAAGGTATGCAGGTTTGAAGATCCCAGGTCCAGATCAACCAGCAGCACCCGCTTGCCCTTTCGTGCCAGAAGGGTACCGATATTCGCAGTGATCATGCTCTTTCCGATGCCGCCTTTTCCACCGCCCACAGGGTATATCTGCGTTTGTTTGATCGCTCTTTCCTTCACTGGTTTGGAATATTGAAGACTCCCTAAGTTTATCGCAAATATCATTTTTTCTGTCAAGATGAAGCGCATCTGCTCATAATTGAACGCCCACGGCATCCCCCCTGCGACATCCATTGACGCCCGGAAACCGATCTGTTAATTTTTAAAATGACATATCCAACACGGGCCGGCAGGACAGGTATAGGTATAATTCATTATTTAAGGAAACGATGACGTGATCCCCTCTCAAACCCCTTCCATTCTGGTGGTGGATGATTCGGACTTTATCCGCAGGGCCGTGGGTAAGGCGTTAGGTGCAGAAGGGTACAGGGTGGTAACCGCCAATGACGGGGCAGAGGCGTTAATACTGCTCCGGCACGAGGATGCCCCTGAAATCGATATCGTTCTCACGGATCTGAACATGCC
>JAKSBB010000330.1 GCA_022361315.1 Desulfobacterales bacterium | reverse complement strand
GATGCCGGCGAAGTTCGACCCGCCGCCGGTGCAGCCGACGATCACGTCGGGGTCGTCGCCGGCCATTTCCATCTGTTTCATCGCTTCCAGACCGATCACCGTCTGGTGCAGCAGCACGTGATTGAGCACCGATCCCAGCGCGTACTTGGTGTCGTCGCGCGTGGCAGCGATCTCCACCGCTTCGGAGATCGCGATGCCCAGCGAGCCGGGACAGTCCGGGTCTTTTTCGAGAATGGCTCGGCCGGACTGCGTGGTGTCCGACGGGCTGGCGATACACCGCGAGCCGAACGCCTCCATCATCGCACGCCGGTAGGGCTTGTGACCGAAGGAGACCTTCACCATGTACACCAGCACTTCCAGACCCAGCAGCGCACCGGCGAACGCCAGCGACGAGCCCCACTGCCCGGCGCCGGTCTCGGTCGACAGCTTGGTCACGCCGGCCTCCTTGTTGTAGAAGGCCTGCGGCACGGAGGTGTTGGGTTTGTGGCTGCCGGTGGGCGAGACGCCCTCGTATTTGTAGTAGAGCTTGGCGGGCGTATCGAGCGCCTGCTCGAGGCGGCGGGCGCGGTACAGCGGGGTGGGCCGCCATTGGCGATAGATGTCGCGCACGGGTTTGGGGATGTCGATGGTGCGCTCGGTGGAGACCTCCTGTTCGATGAGAGACATCGGGAACAGGGGCTCGAGATCGCCGGGGGTGATCGGTTGGGTCGTGCCGGGGTGGAGCACGGGAGGCATCGGCTCGGGCAGGTCGCCGGCGATGTTGTACCAACTGACAGGCAGGTCGCTCTCGTCGAGCACGTATTTCACGCTATCGGCCATGTTGCAATCCTTACGGTGTGGACCGAATAGTGTAAGCGAACCTGCATATCCTGTTTAGTCGGTTGTGACAGAATAGGGCCCGCCCCCTACTTGGTGTCGAACCAACTCGTGCCCCAGCTGGGCTCGACCTTCAGGGGCACGGCCAGGTCCATCGCCCCCTGCATCTCGTTGGTCAGGGTCGCGGCCTGAGACTCGACCTCGGTCTCGGGCACCTCGAAGATCAGCTCGTCGTGGATCTGTAGCAGCATTTGCATCGGCAGGTCTTCTGCTGCGATGCGAGCCGACAGGCGGATCATGGCGAGCTTGATCAGGTCCGCGGCCGAGCCCTGCACGACGGAGTTGATCGCCATGCGGCGGCCGAGTTGAACCACGTTGTTGTTGCGCGAGGCGATCTGAGGAATCGCCCGGCGGCGCTTCATCATCGTCTCGACGTAACCTTCCGTCTCGGCTTGCTCGACGCAGCGTTCGAGGAACGCGTCGATCTTCGGGTAACGCTTCTTGTAGTTGGCGATGATCTGCTTGGCCTGCTCCACGTTGTCCGAGGCGGCGGCGGTGGGATCGAGCCGACGCGCCAGACCGTACGGGGTGATGCCGTAGACGATGCCGAAGTTGACCATCTTGGCGCTGTCGCGCTGGGCGGGGGTGACGTCGTCGAGGGGGACGTCGAACACCTCGGCGGCGACGGCGCGGTGGAAGTCCAGGTCCTTCTCGAACGCGTCGATCAGGCCGGGGTCTCGCGAGAGGTGCGCGAGGATGCGCAGCTCGATCTGTGAGTAGTCGGCGGCGAGCAACACGCGACCGGGCGGCGCGACAAAGGCCTTGCGGATCTGTCTGCCCAGGTCGGTGCGGATCGGTATGTTTTGGAGATTGGGATCGCTGGAGCTGAGCCGGCCCGTCGCGGCGCCGGTCTGGTGGAACGAGGCGTGGATGCGGCCGGTGTCGGGGTGGATCGCGTCCTTGAGCGAGCCGAGGTACGTGCCCACGAGCTTGGTGAGCTGGCGG
>JAKSBB010001199.1 GCA_022361315.1 Desulfobacterales bacterium | reverse complement strand
TTTCCAATTCAAAGCACTTCAGCCTCAATGAGATTGAAGACTCCCTGTGGATGGAAGCGGCATTGGGATCCGGGGTTTACAGGGTTTCTGACCTGGCCAGAAGAGAGGACAGGGTCCCTGTTGAAGAACAGGCCCTCGCCGCCGGTGTAAGATCCATGCTTCTGTCTCCGCTGCGCTACCAGGGAGAAATGATAGGTCTTTTAGAAGTGTTCACCCGAACCCCCAACGGACTTGGCCCATTGGATACCAACCTAATGGCGCAGGTCACACCGATATTCTCAGTGGCCCTGAAACGGGGACTGGATGAGATGGACAAACAGGTTCAGAGCATCATCAAAGAAAAATGTACAGCCGTTCATCCCTCCGTGGAATGGCGGTTTGAACAGGCGGCCATCCGCCACATGGAACGGGTAAGACACGGAGATGCGGCCTCTGAAATGGAGCCCATCATCTTCAAGGATGTGGTGCCCTTTTACGGACAATCCGACATACGGGGATCATCCCTGGCCCGAAACCGGGGGATTCAAAAGGATCTCACCCGGCAATTGAGCCTGGCAATGGATGTCATGGCAGCAAGTGTCCCCCTGCGCCCCTGGCCCATCCTCAAAGAGTTCAAGCACAGGCTGGAAACCAGGATGGAACACATTTCCAAAGGCGTGACCTCCAGCGATGAAAGCGCCGTATTTCACCTGCTGACCAACGAAGTGGCCCCGACCTTCGGAGATTTAAAACACCTCAGCCCGGAAGTGGCGGCGAAAATAAAGACCTACGAATCCGCTTTGGATCCGGTTGCAGGCATGGTGTATGACAAGCGCAAAGACTATGAAGACTCCGTGTTTCAACTGAATCAGGCATTGTCCGCATATCTGGACCTGGAAGACGGCAAGATCCAGGAAAGCTTTCCCCACTACTTTGAAAAGCGGCAGACTGACGGTGTGGATTACATGATGTACATCGGGGCATCCATGAATGAAAACCAGCGGCTGGCCTCCTTCCACATCCAGGATATGACCCTGTGGCAGCTCATCCTCTCCTGCGGTCTTGCATGGCACACGGAAAAGGTAAAACCCAGGCTGAAGGTACCACTGGACACCTGCCACCTGATCCTGGTAAACCACACCCCGCTGTCCATCCGGTTCCGGTTTGATGAAAAACGGTTTGACGTGGACGGCGCCTACGATGTGCGTCACGAAATTATCAAATCCCGTCTGGACAAAGCCCTGGTCAAGGGGACCGGGGAACGGCTGACCCAGCCCGGACGTATCGCCGTGGTTTACAGCACCCCCAGGGAAGGCCGGGAAATCCGGCAGCACATTGAATTTCTCACGGCCCGGGACAAACTCAAGAACGATATGGAAGTGCTGGAACTGGACGATCTCCCGGATGTCCGGGGACTCAAAGCCCTGAGAGTCGGGGTAAACGTTGCGGCCCAGGCAGGCAATGTGGTTGAAATGAAGGCCGGTTAATCGGGGTTATCGAACAGACCTATTTTGTTTTGTGGACAAATACCCCG
>JAKSBB010000175.1 GCA_022361315.1 Desulfobacterales bacterium | reverse complement strand
TGTCGGTAAAGGAAAACTCCATCAGGGACTGGATATGCTCGGGCACATCTTCCATATCCTTTTCATTCCACTTGGGCAGCACCAGGTGGCGCATGCCGGCCCTGTGGGCGGCAATGACTTTTTCCTTGATACCACCCACGGGAAGGACTTCTCCCCTGAGTGTGATCTCCCCGGTCATGGCAAGCCTGGGGCGCACCTTTTTTCCGGTGATCAGGGAGGCCAGGGCGGTGAGCATGGTCACACCTGCGGAGGGGCCGTCCTTGGGGATGGCACCTTCGGGTACGTGGATATGGATGTCGTTTTTGGCAAAGAAATCCTCTTCCACGGAGAGCTTGGCGGCATTGGCACGGATAAAGCTCAAGGCGGTGGATGCGGATTCCTTCATGACATCCCCCAGTTGTCCGGTGAGGGTCAGCCCTTTGCTGCCCTGCATGGCCACGGCCTCAACAAAGAGCACCTCTCCGCCAAAGGGGGTCCAGGCCAGGCCCACAACCACACCCGGGGTGTTGATCCGTTTGGCGATATCCGGCATGTTCTGCACCGGTCCCAGGTACTCCCGGATATCTTTTTGGCCGATGGTCTGGCTTTCCATCTCACCTTTATCATCATGTTCTGCGATCTTGGCGGCCACCCCCCGGCAGATGGCACCGATGTGGCGTTCCAGGTTCCTCAGACCCGATTCACGGGTATAGCCTGAGATTATTTTTTTGACCGCGCCTGTGGTGATTTTGATCTGGCTGGCGTTGAGGCCGTTGGCCTCCCGCTGGCGGGGGATGAGGTAGCGGGTGGCGATGCGTAGCTTCTCCTCTTCGGTATAGCCGTTGAGTTCCAATACTTCCATCCGGTCCCGCAGGGGGGCCGGGATGGTGTGAAGCACGTTGGCGGTGGTGAGGAACATGACGTCGGACAGGTCAAAGGCCACATCCAGGTAATGGTCGATGAAGGTGTGATTCTGTTCGGGATCCAACACCTCCAGCAGGGCGGATGAGGGGTCTCCGTGGTAGGAGGAGTTTACCTTGTCGATTTCGTCCAGCATAAAAACAGGGTTCTTTGTGCCGGCTTTTCTCAGGTGCTGGATGATTCTTCCCGGCAGGGCGCCCACGTATGTCCTGCGGTGGCCCCGGATTTCAGCCTCGTCCCGGACACCCCCCAGGGCGATTCTGACAAATTCCCGCCCCATGGCCCTGGCTATGGATTGACCCAATGAGGTTTTTCCGGTGCCCGGCGGGCCGGAAAAACAGAGGATGGGGCCCTTGGAGTCATTTTTCAGTTTACGCACGGCCAGATATTCAAGGATGCGTTTTTTGGGCTTTTCCAGTCCGTAATGGTCCTGGTCCAGCACCCGTCTGGCCTCTTTGATGTCCAGCCGGTCATTGGAAGTTTCGTTCCAGGGCAGGGTGGTGAGCCAGTCCAGGTAGGTGGCGGCCACCACATATTCCGAAGATGAGGGGTGCATCCGGCCCAGACGCTGAAGTTCCCGTTCAGCCTCTTTTCTGGCCTCATCGGGCAAACCGTTTTCCTCGATCTGGGTCTGGTATTCACGGATTTCAACGCTTTCCTCGTCCCCTTCTCCCAGTTCTTCTTTTATGGCCTTGAGCTGCTGGCGCAGGTAGTACTCCCGCTGCCGCTTGTCCATGTCTTCCTTGACCTGGTTCTGGATTTTGGACCCCATTTCAAGGATTTCAAGCTGATCGTTCACCAGGCGGGTGACCTTTTTCAGCCTCAGGTTCACGTCCAGAAGCTCAATGACCTTCTGTTTTTCCTTCACCGGGGCATTGATGGTGGAGGCCACCATGTCCGCCAGGACATTGGGCTCCTGAAGGGATTTGATCATATGGCCCATTTCCGAGGGCAGGCCCGGGGAGAGGTCCACAATTTTTTCGTACTGCTCCACAATGTTGGCCATCAGGGCCCGGTTTTCCTTGTTCCGGTCTCCGTTCCGGCTCACCAGGACCTTGATGTCAGCCTGCATATAGGGTTTGCCCGTCAGGAAATTTTCCACCTTGAAGCGGTTCAGGCCCTGGATCAGGAGCTGGGCCTTTTCATCCTCCATTTTGGACATTTTGAGGATCATGGCCACGGTGCCTATTCGGTGAAGGTCATCTGCGGTGTGTTTGGAGTCCAGGTCCGACCGCTTGGACAACAGCAGGCCCAGCATCCGGTTGCCGGCCATGGCTTCGTCTATGAGGTCAATGGCCTCCTTCTGGATCAATACCAGAGGCAGCACCATTTTGGGAAACAGGTTGGTATCCACAATGGGCAGGATGGGAAGGATGTCGGGAATGTCGTCTGTACTGATGGGGGCTGATGGGTGTCTCAACTCATCCATTCTTATTCCTTGGGTCGTATCCCTTAGAGAAAATCAAGCGACACATTATGTTTGGGTTTGATGTTTTTGCGGCGCAGCTTTCCCAGCCGGATTTCCAGGAATCCGCTGGCAAAGGTGGCAGACACTTTTTCCACATCAATGACGCTGGGCAGGTAGAGTACCCGCTCGAACTGGCCGAACTGGATTTCGGCAAGCCGGTAGGTGGCCGTGGGGTCGGGCTGGCAACTTTTTCTTGTCCCTGAAATTTTTACGGCCTTGTTGGAAACTTCGATAATCATATCCGACTGCCGGACTCCGGCCATTTCGGCCTGGATGATAATTTCTTCCCGGGTTTCAAATATGTCCATCTGGGGTTTCCACACCCGTTTCGAAAAACAGAACATGGGGTTGACGGACTGAAACATCTCCTCAAAAGATTTTTCTTCCGTGGCCGGCGAGTCAATGTCATCCCCAAACCGGATTTCTATATGCTCCATAAAATGCTCCTGATAGCGATCAGCAGCTTTGTTCAGCGGCTGCGCCTGGTGAGACCTTAGGTTTAACCGATCATCAGGTAAAAATACCATCTGGCCGGCGGCTTGTAAAGCGCAATAAAAGATTGCCCGTAAATTGAAATGTTTACCGCCACAGTGTCATTAGGGTGCGTATAGAATGCAAAGACCTATTCAAAATTTACCCCGGGATGTCTCTGCAGGTCCTCAGTTTTCTGGCCGGTCATGGCATGAAATAAGGCCAGGTAAATCATGAACATGCCCACAAATAAAAACCCCATGGGCAGGGCCAGATTGAACAGGGGGCTGTCAATCACGGCCGATGACGGATTCTCCGGATGGTAGCGGACCGGCATCCGGTCCCCTTTTTCAGGCGTGAATGCCCAGTGAAAGAGAATCGTGGTTTGAAACTCGTGGCGGTGCCCCTTTTTGTCCTCAAACGCAACAAAGGGCCGGGTACCGGCTTGCCTGCCTTTGAACGCGGTTGTGACCACGCCCCGGGCCTCTTCGGATACCCGGTGGAAAGAGGTGTAGCGCCATAGTTTTGTTCCCACAGGCAGCACGATACACAGACCGAGAATAAGAACAAAGGCCCGCGGAAAAAAAGCGGTCGGGCCAAAGACGGGATGTTTTGCCATTAGAAAGACTCCTTTCTCCCCACAAATCCGGCCGATGCCAGTGGGGTCAGCAGGAGGACCGGTCCAGAATTTCCCGGATGGCTCTGGAAAACCGGTCCAGTGAAAAGGGTTTTTGGATGAACCCGCTGCAGCCTTTTTTGATCAGGCCTTTTACTTCATCGTCCACATGATATCCTGTTGCCACAAGCACCTTGGCGCCGGGATTGATATCCCGCATCCGGGAGAACGCGGTTTTGCCGTCCATGACCGGCATCAAAAGATCCAGAACCACCAGGGCGATCTCGTCCTGGTATAGGGTGAAAAGCTCAACCGCCTCAAGGCCGTTGCCGGCCAGCATGGGTTTATATCCCAACGCTTTCAGAAAGCCGGCCCCGACTTTCAGGACCTGCTCGTCATCATCCACCAGGAGGACGGTTTCAGACCCCTTGGGCATCTCGGCCAGGGAGACCGGGACAGGACCGTCAGCGGTCTGGGGGGACTGGTCCGAAGCCGGCAGGGAAACCCTGAAGGTGGACCCCTCTCCCTTCCGGCTTTCCACGGTAATGAATCCGCCGTGGTTCTTTACGATGCCGAATACGGTGGACAACCCCAGGCCCCGCCCCTTTTTGGCTCCGGTTTCCCGGGTTGAGAAAAAGGGATCGAAAATCCGTTTCCGGGTGGCCTCGTCCATTCCGATGCCCGTGTCCCGGA
>JAKSBB010000981.1 GCA_022361315.1 Desulfobacterales bacterium | reverse complement strand
CCCTCAGGGCGAGAGTCTATAATAAATCAGGGAAAAGCCCTCGGTTTCCCATTGAGACAGGCCTCATGCGAGCCGGTTTGTATAAAACCAATTCCCAAAGAAGTGCACCATCAGTAAGATAATGAAAGCACAGGACTGTAGACTGGCAGAGGTTCAGAAAAAATAAAAGGGCATGGTACTCTCCGAATTTCGTAGACGAAAATTCGGAGAGTAGTTTGAGTTGCTATTTTACCGCAATCAGTTCAACAGTGAAAATCAGTGTGGAATGGGGTTCAATGGTCGCCCCGCTGCCGTTTGCACCGTATGCAAGATCAGAGGGGATGTAGAGTTCATATTTGGAGCCTTCGGCCATAAGCTGCAGTGCTTCCGTCCAGCCTTTGATGACGCCGTTCAGGGGGAAGGTTGTGGTCTGGCCGCGTTTGTAAGAGCTGTCAAAGATGTTGCCGTCGAGGGTTTTCCCCTCATAATGGGTCTCAACGGTATCGGTGGCACCGGGTTTTTTTCCGCTGCCCTCGGTGATCACTTTGTACTGAAGTCCGCTTTCGGTGGTGATCACCCCTTCTTTCTTACCGTTTTCTTCAAGGAACTTTTGTCCGGCTTCGATATTCTTTTTGCTTGCTTCCATCTGCTCAGCCTGCTTCTTGTCCTGCATGGCTCTCTGGAAATTCTGCATAATGTGCTGCATTTCACCAACGGGCATATTGGGCTGTTCCCCGTTAAACGCGGCAGTAAATGATTTCACAAAAGCGTCCGTGTTTATTTCAAATCCCTGTCTCCTGAAATCACCACCGATGCTTTGTCCCAGCACATAACTGACTTTATCCAGATCAACCTTCATTCTGACTCCTTCGTATAAAAAATTATGATTTAAAAGTGTGCCAATATACACAAAAAACCACCGGATTGCATTATAAATCTGAGCGTCCGCACAGAGATATAAAAACAGTTAAAGCGGGATTTCCACGATGGATTTTAATAGTGTCAGACCTATTTTGCTTCAGTTTTTCATGAACTT
>JAKSBB010000031.1 GCA_022361315.1 Desulfobacterales bacterium | reverse complement strand
GTCCTTGGACATGTCGGCCAGAAAGAGCTGGTTTTTGACGTGGCGGTGGATCTTGAACCGGCCCCAGTGGTCGAAGTCCAGATAGAACGCCGTCTCCCTGGACACCACGTCCACGTCGTAGCCGTATACGATCCGGAGGGCGGTCACCGCGTTCTCTTTCGAAACTTCGTTGCCGTCATGGCCGATGAGCAGGAAGGAGCACAGGGTGGTAATTTCAAAAAAGAAGTAGAACAGCAGCAAATCGTTGGTCAGTACCAGCGCATTCATGGCGCCGATGAACAGAAGCAGCAGGGCGAAAAATCTGGGCTGTCTGGTTTTGGTCAGTTTCAGGTGGTGCTCGTGATGTTCCATATAGGGCAGGGCGTAAAAAACAATCAGCGTGCCTGCAATGGATATCAGAAGAACCATGATCAGGGAGAGGTTGTCACAGAAGAGACCGGCAGGTGCGCCGTGGCCGTCGAGGATAAAGAATTCGAAAACGGCGAGCACGACCATCTGAACCAGGGACAAGACCGAAATAATCCGGTTTTTGAATTTTATCCCGAAGTAGAGGATCAGGCCCAGCAGGGCAAAATCTGCAATTTGGATGAAGGTTGTAAATTTTGCGCTGGATAAAAATGCCGGGGTCGAACTTACCGGTCCATTCCAGATCAACATCAGGGAGGATGCCATCAGGATCAATCCTGTCATCCACACCAAAACGGATCTCATTGATTTCCCAGGTAGAATTAAACAGGCCAGCGCGGCCACAATCGGACAAAGCGTCAGTGATGTAAATAAAATTTCAAACATAGATTGGGATATTGCTCAAAGAAAAATTTCATGTCAATACTTTTTTGGGGAAAATCAAAAAAAAGTGTTGATTAATATTCTAACAAATGATAAATATTAGACTTTTTTCAGTGAAAGAAATTCCATATTTTGTAACACAATCGTCACGGTGTTACACTTTTCCCGGACACTTCCGGTTCTTCAATTATCTTGAAGTTACTAATCAGTTTTAGTTTAATAATTTGAAAATACAGGGGATTGTCTGTGTTGTACCTGTGAGGTGCGGTGAATATTAGGAATAAAATGAATTTGCTTCATGTCCGGGCAAGGTGCTTTTTGACAAGCTGGGGTGTCACAGGATTTCCAAAGAAAAAATCAATAAAAAACCGGCTGTATGGTGACCCATACAGCCGGTTTTTATATCGAAGAACCTCGTCGAAGCGTCAGTACGCCTCAGCCGGGGTTATTTTTTCTTCTTTTTAGGATGGCATTTCGCACAGGATGCGGGGGCAGGGCCCTTCATGCCTTTTTTGTCTTTGGGGTTCTGCTTTTTATTGAAATCCTTGTGGCAGGTGATGCAGTTGCCGTGCAGGGCGTTTTCATGAACCATGATATCTTTTTTGTTCTTTTTGTCTTTTTTGAACTTATTGTGACAATCCGAACACTTCTGTACATCATCACCCATTTTCAGGCCTTCAATGGGTTTGCCTTCATTGTCAT
>JAKSBB010000109.1 GCA_022361315.1 Desulfobacterales bacterium | reverse complement strand
CTGGGTGCCGGAATAGTCAAACTCACAGGCCTGGCTGATAATGATGGGACCTGCACCGATAATCAGGATTTTTTGGATATCGTTACGCTTTGGCATTTTCTATCACTTTTGCAAACTGGGTAAAAAGATAGGCCGCATCGTGGGGGCCGGGGGAGGCTTCGGGGTGGTACTGCACGGCAAAGGCCTGGATGGAATCGTTCTTCAGGCCTTCCAGGGAGTCCTCGTTCAGGTTGATATGGGTGAGAACGGAACTTTCCTTGTTCAGGCTGTTGAGATCCACGGCAAATCCATGGTTCTGGGAGGTGATTTCCACCTTCCCCGTATCCATGTTTTTCACCGGCTGGTTGCCGCCCCTGTGTCCGAACTTGATCTTCATGGTTTTACCGCCCATGGCCAGGCCCAAAAGCTGCATTCCTAAGCAGATCCCGAAAACGGGAGCCTTGCCCAGCAGGGCGCGGATGGTTTCCACCGCGTAATCCAGGGGTTCGGGGTCGCCCGGGCCGTTGGACAGAAAGATGCCTTCAGGCTTCAGGTTCATAATGGTTTGGGGATCGGTTTTGGCCGGTACCACCAGGACTTCGCACCCCGCCTCTTCCAGGCAGCGGATGATGTTGTACTTGATGCCGAAGTCTAGGGCCACCACAGAATGTTTTTTACCCCTGTGCCGCCAGATGAGATGGTCTTTCAGTTTTTCCGCATCCACGTACTCCGGCTGGTTGTACTTCCAGAAGTAGGGCTTTTTGGTGGTGACGTAGCCCACCAGGTCGCTGCCTTCCATGGACGGCAACTGCTTGGCCTTGGCCACCAGGGAGTCGGGATCCAGATCCGTTGTGGAAATCACGGCCCGCATGGCACCGGATTTTCGGATGTGCCGGGTCAATGCCCGGGTATCCAGATCTTCGATACCCAGCACATGGCTTTTAATCAGGTAATCAGCCAGGGTGCCTTTGGATCGGAAGTTCGAAGGAAATTCCTGGTATTCCTTGATAATAAAGGCTGCCGCCTGAATCCTGTCGGATTCGATGTCTTCGGGGCAGACCCCGTAGTTGCCGACAAGGGGATAGGTCATGGTGACCATCTGGCCATAGTAGGAGGGATCGGTCAGAATTTCCTGATAACCGGTCATGCTGGTGTTGAACACCACTTCTCCGGAAGCTTCTCCCTGACCGGTAAAGCTCTTGCAGGGGAAGGTTCTGCCGTCTTCCAGGGCTAATAATGCTTTCATCTTGGATTTACACCTGTCCGTGCTCTTGGGTTGACATAAACGCCTGACGTATTCATACAAATCGAACCAGTTTAAATATCATGAATTGCTAGAAATTAGCAAGTCTTTGATTGGGGGTGATCTGCATAAATATGATGGTTTATGCGGTGGTTTTTTAAAAATGCTTTTAGGTGTGCATAAATGGGGAATGTTGCATGATCCGGCCGGTGGTAATCTTATACCGCGGATGTGGTCAAATATCGTTGTTCTCTGGTGCCCTACGGAGGGCTCCGGTAATGAAATCAATTGGAAAACGCCGGAAACAAGATGAGGATGGCAGTATGGCACGGTACCTGTATTGTTATCTAAGGTTATTTAATTAGAGATTCAGGATAAAGAAAGGAAAACCGCATGGGAACGGTCAGAAGATGGGGTGATGCGCCTGCAAGTGAAGAAAATCTTCAGTATTTCAGTGCTGAATTTCAGTTGGAAAACCCAAGAATCTTTTTCCAGTTTCGATTGAGATATTCTGATGCGGAGTCCATGTTCGTTGTGGTGAAGCAGGACTCCCAGGCATTGGAATGCCTTAAAGCGGGCGATGTCATCCCCATGACATTCCACTACCAGGACCGGGATATTCCGGCAGAACGTCAGCCGGTCAGGATCACGTCCATTTCAGACGGAATGCATTTCGGGTTCAAAGGTCATTTTGTAATTTCCCTAGAACCAAACCCTGGCGAACATTTATCCGAACAGGCCTCAGAGACGTCCCTATCCCAGCCCGCACATTGATTTTGAAATGAAAGTCAGGGTATGATCCGTAAAACCAGAACCGTTTTTTTGGATTAACCCAAAAGCAATTAGGCTGCCCAATGATCCCAGATGCCGTCTCCCAAAGGATAGACTCCGTTTTCCCCGGTATTTCTTCCGACCTTTCCGATTTGCTTCGGCAAAGAATAGACTCCTTTTTCAGTGCACGTAACACCCATGGCCTCGTTTTGGAAAATGGGGTATCCGTCTCTTCCGAATTTATCCGGATCATGCTTTACAGTGAGTTTATTGCCACCCGGCTGACCCGCGAACCAGCCATGCTGACCGAGCTTGAAACCTCTCGGGATCTGGATACCTCTTATTCGGATCACACCTTTGAAAACAAGCTGGCAGCGATGATACTGGAAGATGCGGATCTTCCCCGGGTAAAAGAGGGGTTGATACGCTTCAAGCACTACGAGGCTGTCCGGATCGCCTGGCGGGATATTGCCGGAACAGCCGGACTTGAAGAAACCATGCGGGATTTGTCAAACTTGGCAAAGGCCTGTATCGATTTTGGGGTGGATTCCCTTTACCGGTCTTTCTGCGGCAGGTTCGGCACCCCAACGGACGCAAACGGAAACTTTCAGCAGCTTATCGTTCTGGGTATGGGGAAATTGGGTGCCGGTGAACTGAATTTTTCCTCCGACATCGACCTGATTTTTGTGTTTCCGGAGGAGGGATATACCAACGGGGACAATCCGGTATCAAACGATGAATTTTTCACCAAACTCTGCCGGGAGTTCATCCGACTTTTTGCCGCAGGAAGCGGGATTCATTTTTATCGGGTGGATACCCGGTTGAGGCCTTTCGGGGACAGCGGTCCCCTGGTGATGAGTGCGGCATCCTTTGAACATTATTACGAAGCACAGGGAAGGGCCTGGGAACGATATGCCATGATCAAGGCCTATCCGGTGGCAGGGGATATAGACGCAGGCCTTGAGCTGCTGTCGTCACTGAGGCCCTTTGTTTACCGCAGGTACTTTGACTATGGCTCTTTTGATGCGTTCCGGGACATGCAGCACCGGATTGCCCTTCAGGTGAAAAGTGCCAAGCTCAAGCATAACATCAAACTGGGGGCGGGCGGCATCCGGGAGATCGAGTTTTTCGGGCAGTTGTTCCAGCTCATCCGGGGCGGGGTTGATCCCGTGCTTCAGGAAAGGCCGATTCTAAAGGTGCTGGATCTGCTGAAGGAAAATGGCCAGATCAATGCCCGTACCAGTGAAGATTTAAAAAAAGCCTATCATTTTTTACGGCGGGTGGAGAACCGGCTCCAGGAGTACCAGGACCGGCAGACCCACGATATCCCGGAGGATCCTGTCCGACGGGAGATCCTGTCCTTATCTGTTGGGTATGACACCTATCAGGTGTTTCAAATTGAACTTTCCAGAATCCAGCAATTGGTTCACCATCACTTTT
>JAKSBB010000744.1 GCA_022361315.1 Desulfobacterales bacterium | reverse complement strand
CTTATTTACCGCCCTGTTCTTCCTGCATGATTTTGAGTTCTCAAGGCCTAAACCCCGGGTGGTGCGTGTGGATCTGGTGTCTTTTGCCCCCGGTCCATCCGGTAATCCATCCGTTGCCGACCCGGTCACTGACCCGCCTCCCCAAAAGCAACCCGATTCCTCGGTAAATCTGAATACAAAACCGATTGAAGCGCCGGCTGAAACACCGGTACCGGTCCCGGAGCTCAAACCCGATGTCAGCCTGAAAAAGAAGCCGAAAAATATTAAGAAGCTTATCGCCCAGCGGGATAAGAAATCCGTCGAGAAGAAAAAGGACAAGAAGCTGAAGCCCAAACCCAAAAAGGATCCTGAGAAGGAACTGGAAAAGGCCAGGGAGGAACTGGCCAAGCGCATTGAGACCCAGAATCAGGAAAAAATCAACCAGGCCCTTGAGCGGATGCAGTCGGCCATTGCCGCCCGTGAGAAGGAGAATGCCCAGGGGGCAGGGCAGGGGAACGGCCAGGGCGGTGGTTACGGGGAAAAAGGCTCTGGCCCGCTTGAGCTTTATAAGATGGTACTCGCTTCGGCGATAAGCCAGAATTGGGTATTCAACGATGTTATGGCAGGGATGAATCAAGACCTTGAAGTTAAGGTGTTTGTAAAAATTTTGAAAAGCGGTGAGATAAGGGATATCTCTTATGAAACAAGATCCGGAAACCAGTATTTGGATGAATCTGCAAAGAATGCAGTGAGACGATCCAACCCGCTACCGCAATTGCCGCCTGGTATGGATTCCTATGATGTGATTCTGGGCTTTACCCCGAAGGGGTTAAAATAGAAAAATGGGTGCATAAAAAAGGAGCCAAAGAGATACAATGAAACTTTATTCAATGGCAACCGCCACGCTTGTGGGGATTTTACTTTTATTGTCTGTCACGTCTGCTGCAGCCAGAGAATATGACTACATTAACATCAGTGACCCCTTTTTGAAGAAAACTCCCGTAGCCGTGACGCGGTTTAAGGCGTTTAACGGTGATGACGCAGAGCTGCGTGAGGGGATGCGTGCCGAGCAAATACTCAGGGATGCACTGGACTTCACAGGGTACCTGAAAGTCATGAATTCCAATGCTTTCCTGTCTGAACCGGCCGAAACGGGGATTGCCCTGGGGCAAATCAATTTTAAAGACTGGACCGGCATCGGTGCGGACCTGCTGATCACCGGGGGGATCAAAGTTGAACAGGGGCTTTACATGCTTGAGCTCCGGCTGTTTGATACCCTGAATACCAAATTACTTTTGGGGCGCAGATATCACAGTGTAGGAAAAGAAAAAATAAGATCCACGATCCATCGGTTCTGCTCAGAGCTTTCATATGAACTGACAGGCAATTACGGTGTGTTCGGCAGTCAGATTTCATTTGTCTCCACCGTCAATGGGAATAAGGAAATTTACATTGCTGATTTTGACGGGCATAATCCCAGGCGGGTGACCCGGCACAACAGTATTTCCCTGTCTCCTGCCTGGTCCCACGACGGGCAGTGGCTGGCCTATGTTTCCTATGCCAAGGGAAAACCGGATATCTTCATCAAGCACCTCAAGGAAAACAGGGGGGCTATCGTGAATTATGACGGGATGAATATTGCCCCGGACTGGATGCCGGATCAGCTAAAATTGGCTGCTACCCTAAGTTTTTCAGGGCGTCAGGAAATATATTTGTTGACCAAAAAGGGAGAAATTATTAAAAGGGTTACCAAGAGTTGGGGGGTGAATGTCTCCCCCAGGTTTTCTCCGGATGGAAAGCGGATTGCTTTTACCTCAAGCAGGGGCGGAACACCGCAGATATACGTACAGAACCTCGAGACAGGAGAGGTTGGCCGGGTAACTTTTGAAGGCCGATACAATACCTCGCCCGCCTGGTCGCCGGACGGGAAGAAAATTGCCTACGTAGGTATTGAGAAAAATAAAATTAATATCTTTATTTTGAGTCTTGAGTCCGGGGCAGGTTCCCCGGTTCAATTGACAATGGATCAAGGGGATAATGAAGATCCGACCTGGTCGCCGGACGGCAGTTTGATTGCCTTTAAATCCAACAGGCAAGGAGGTGTTTCCCGGCTGTTTGTAATGACGGCTGCAGGTAAAGAACAGCGGCGGTTGCTGCGCATGAAGGGCCAGCAAAGTCAGCCAAGCTGGTCGGCGGCATTTAAGACCTGGGATGACTGATTAACGAGAGAAAAGTGTTTATATAATAATAGCGTAACTAAGGAGGCGTAATGAAAAGAAAATTGTGGATGAATCTGTTGATGGCCGTGCTGGTTGCAGGACTTTTTATGACGGTTTCCTGTGCCCAGAAAAAAGTAGTGTCCGAATCCACTACCATTGAAGATCAAGCCGCAGCTGAAGCCGCTGCAGCAAAGAAGGCTGCAGAAGAGGCTGAACGTGTTAGACAGCAGGAGATTGAGGAAAAACTGGCCAGAGAAAAGGCTGCTAAGATCGCAGCGGCCAAAAATCGTTTCGTCAATCAGAACATCCATTTTGAATTTGACAGTGCTGAACTCAATGCCATGGCAAAGATGCTGCTGAAGGAAAAGGCCGAGTGGTTGAATGCCAATCCCATGGCCAAGGTGACTATCGAAGGGCATTGTGATGAAAGAGGCACCACGGATTATAACCTTGCATTGGGTGAGCGGCGTGCCCGGGCGGCAAAAAATTATCTGGTGGACCTGGGGATTTCCGCCGGCCGTTTGAGCATGGTCAGCTTTGGTGAAGAAAAACCGCTTGATCCGGGGATGACCGAAGAGGCATTCCGCAAGAACAGACGGGCCCAATTCGTCATCAAATAAGCGGTTTGTAATTCTTGTTTGCTTTCCGGGCACAGCCGGCCAATGCCGGGTGTGCCCGGTGTTTTAATTTTTCATCCTTTTTTCATCCCTGGAGTATGTTATGAAGCGTTTTCTCTTTATGGTGAGTTTTGTCTTTCTGGTGTCCGGATGTGTGGCGCCGGATCAGTACAAAGTATTGGAAAGCAGGGTGGCCGCCATTGAAATGGAGAACAACCGACTGGCATCTGCACAGCGGGCAAACGCATCCGCCGGTGACGACCTTGAGCGGATCAAAGGGGAGCTTGAAACCTCATCGAAATCCACCAGGGAGAACTATGCTGAGGTGAAGTACGAGATTGAGCAACTCAAGGAAAAGTTTTATCAGGTTGAGGGGCTCATTGAGGAATTGCGCCACAATCTGGGAACCAGTGGTCAGGCCAGGCAGGAAACTTTTGAAAAAGAGTTGACACGTCTGGATAATGCGATTTCCAGAAATTTTGAAAAAGTGATTGCCCTCGAAAAATACATGGGATTTGAACCCACCGAGACTCTGGAGGCCAACGCAGGCACGCCTTCGGAAACACCTGCCGGTGCCGACTCGGAAGAGGCGCTTTACGACCTGGCTAAAAAAATGTTCGATCAGGGGGATAAGGAAAACGCCAGGATACAATTTGAAAATTTTATAAACAAATTCCCCAGCTCTTCCAAGGCGGACAACGCCCGGTTCTGGATCGCGGACAGCTATTACGCTGAAAAGTGGTATGAAAAAGCGATTCTTGAATATCAGAAGGTATTGGAAAATTATCCTAAATCCAATAAGACCGCTGCGGCACGCTTGAAGCAGGGATACGCATTTGCCGCTTTGGGAGAAAAGGCCAATGCCCGGCTCATACTCAAGGAATTAATCAAGCGCCACCCGGATTCCAAAGAGGCACAATATGCCCGGGAGAAACTTAAGGGCCTGGATTAGAGCACTATTGCATGAAGAAGATCGTCGGGATTGATCCAGGACTCGCCGGCACGGGAATTGGCGTCGTTCAGGGAAATAACCTGGATATTCACGGGTATTCTTTTGGCAGCATATCCACGAGTTCCAAGGACGCCGCTCCTGTTCGCCTTAATCACATCTATTCTAAAATCAAAGTTTTTCTTGAACAGCAAAGGCCTGACCTTGTAGTGATCGAGGATATTTACTCCCTTGAAAAATACCCGGGATCGGGTATTATGTTGGGAAAAGTTTCGGGAGTACTGCTCCTGGCGGCGTTTAAGGCGGGAGCGAAGATACGCGAGGTGTCGGTACGGGAAGTTAAAAAGATCGTTACCGGAAATGGAAGTGCCGATAAGCATCAGGTTGAGAGGTCGGTTCGCCATCTGCTGAATCATGACGGCCCAATCCGGCCTTTTCATGCGTCTGATGCACTCGGGTTGGCAATCACCGGTTTGTACAGGTACGGAACAGAGAGATGATCGGATATATAGAAGGGGAAATACTCAGCAGGGAGCCGGATGGCATTCTTCTCAAGGCCGGCCAGATTGGATACGAGGTGCTTTTGGATCCGGTTACCCTTGACAGGGCCATGGCGGGAGCCACGGGTTCCGGGACGGTCTCTCTTTATATATACTATCATGTGACGGAACGTCAGCCAAAGCCGGTGTTGATCGGTTTCTTGTCGCAGGATGATAAGGCATTCTTCCAGCTATTTATTACTGTGGCTGCCATTGGGCCCATGAAGGCGATTAAGGCCTTGACCAAGCCGGTGGCCGAGGTTGCCCGTGCCATTGAGGATAAGGATACGGCATTTCTGTCCCAACTATCCGGTATCGGAAAACGCACTGCTGAGAAAATCATTGCCACGCTTCACGGAAAAGTGACATTGTTCGCCGGCAGTGTTGCATCGGAGCCATCCGATGCCTCCGATGCATCTGATGCTCAGGAGCCGGTAATTGCCATTGAGAAAGAAGATATCTCCCGTCAGGTTGGAGATGTGCTTGTGGAACAGCTCGGCCATTCAGCAGGCTCAGCCCGGAGAATGATCAAAGAGGCTTTCGAGAGGAATCCTTCGATTTCAACTCCGGAAGATCTTTTTGACGAGATTTACAAGGAGAGCCGTTAATTATGGATTCGGATATCATCACCTTTTCGTCGGATACTTCAGATAAGAAAGGGGTGGTTTCCGAGCACATGGCGCATGAAGACCATTCCCCTGATATTGTTTCTCTGAGACCCACCTGCTTTGACGATTACATCGGCCAGAAAGATGCGGTGGACACCCTCAAAATAGCCATCCAGGCGGCCAAGTTACGAAATGAACCGCTGGATCACATTCTGCTTCACGGCCCTCCCGGTCTTGGGAAGACAACGGTTTCACATATCATTGCCAACGAAATGGGCAGGGATTTGACGGTGACGTCCGGTCCGACTCTGGAGAAGGGGGGAGACCTGGTGGGGATTCTGACCCACCTGGGTGAAGGGGATATCCTGTTTGTGGATGAGATCCATCGCATTCCCAAGGTTGTGGAAGAATTCCTCTATCCTGCCATGGAAGATTTTGCCGTTGATTTTGTTTTTGACAAGGGAATTCATGCCAGAAGTCACAGGTTCCGCCTGAAGCAGTTCGTTCTCATCGGGGCAACCACACGGGTGGGACTGCTTTCGGCCCCCCTTCGGGATCGGTTTGGGATCTTCCGGACCCTTGATTTTTATTCGGATGAGCAACTGATGGTGATTATTAAGCGGTCTGCTGCCATCCTGAATACCCAGATTTCCGATGAGGGGGCCATGGCATTGGCCAGAAGATCCAGAGGGACGCCCCGGGTTGCCAATCGTCTGTTGAAACGGGTGAGGGATTATGCCCTGGTGAAATACGACGGGCAGGTCTCTGCTTCCTGTGTGAAGGAGGCGCTTATTCTGGAGGGTATCGATGCGCTTGGGCTCACGCGGTTGGATCGAAGCTATTTGAAAACAATTATTTCCTATTATAATGGTGGGCCTGTGGGAATAGAGGCCATCGCTGCAACGCTTCAGGAGGAAACCGATACATTGGTGGATGTGGTGGAGCCCTATCTTCTGAAGATCGGATTGGTGCTAAGAACTTCCAGCGGCAGGCGGGCTTCCGAAGCTGCCTGCCGGCACTTGAAATTGGATTTGAAGGCTTAATAAACAGGAATGTCAGAGTGAAACGCATTTTTCTAAAGCTTATTTTAGTTATTGTTGCCGGCCTCGCCGGTTATCCGGTCTACGCTGAAGATACGGTCTTGCCGGAAGCACTGGTGTTGTTGCCGGAAAAAGAGCATGCAATCATTGTCGAAAAAAAGACGCAGACCCTTCACGTGTATTCGGCCACAGCGGATAAGATTGTCCGCTCTTTTTATGTCTCCTGTTCCACAGGAGAAGTGGCCGGGCCTAAGTCGAAGGCTGGAGATAAAAAAACTCCCGAAGGGGTCTATTTTTTGAAGGATGAATATGAAGACCGTTATCTCACACCGATATACGGGAAAAAAGCCTTCCCCTCGGATTACCCTAATCTTTTGGATCTTCGGCAGGGTAAGCAGGGCAGTGCTATCTGGATTCACGGTACGGACAAGGCGCTTAAACCCATGGATTCCAACGGGTGTGTGGCCCTTGAAAATAAGAATATTATGGCGTTAGCCGAGTATATCCGTCTGGATACCACCCCGCTGATTATTGTTGAACACATTGAGAAACGGTCAAAGGCCGCACTTGATGAGAAAGGGCGGGCCATATCCGGCTTTATCGATAAGTGGGTCGATGCCATGGCAACCGGAAGCTATCATCATTATTTATCTTTTTATGCCGAGTCATACTTACCTGATATTTCCTGGTGGGAGACCTGGTTGGGGATTAGAAAGAATGCGGTAAAGAAAAAGCAATCATTCAACATCCAGACGAAGAATACGGGGATTTATGCCCATGGAAACATTCTTGTGGTCATTATGGATCTTTACGTGGGTGCCGGGAATGATCGGCGATATCTGGGTAAACGCCAATTGTTTATCCGGGATGGGTCAGCTCCGAAGATTGTGGGGGATCTTTTTCAAAAACGGGCAAAACCATATGAGGCCGGTGATATTCCCCTGGTGGCTGCTGCCAGAGAACTTGTCTCTGATGAATCCGACAGTGAGGTGGTGGTTGAAACCGTTCAACAATGGCTTGCCGCATGGTCTGCAAAAGATATGGCCGAGTATGCGGCGTTTTACGCCAGCGATTTCTACTCTGAGGGGATGGGAAAAAACGCCTGGGTGAAACGGAAAAAGAATCTTGCCAAACGGTATGATTATATATCAGTGACAGGGAAGGATTATAAGGTAATTCAGAGGAAAGACGGGTATGAGGTCAGCTTTCTTCAACACTATAAGTCTTCAGGGTTTTCAACCCAGGGACGAAAACGGTTGAAACTGGTTAGAAAGGGTGGGGTATGGAAGATATATCGCGAGAACTGGAAAGGGAAATAGCCCGGGCAAAACCCAAACCACATAAAACCAGCCGCAAAAAGAAGATCCTTGTGGTGGATGACTTTGGTGAGATGCGGCCGGGCGGACACCTTAAAGTGATGCTTTACCTGCTTTTGGTCACAAGTCTTATCGGCCTGCTTTGTGCGGGTGTCCTCTATGTGTTGTTCGACATGGCAAACCGGGAAAATGTGACATTAAAGTCTGATCTTGCGGTACTTGAAAAGCAGGTCGGCAGGCTTACAAATGATAAAGAACTTCTGATGGCCCGCCTGGTCATGTCCGGAGAAAAACCCGAACTTCCGGAAGTTGCCGCTGCAGTCCCACCGGTTGTAAAAAAACAGGAAACAAAGGTTCAAAGCGCACGGTCAAAGGTTAAGAAGAACGGAATTTTGCCAAAACCGGAAGTGATGCCGAAAGCAAAAAGTGAGAGGCGGCCTGGGGAAGATGATCCTGATACGATCGTTCCCGAAGTATCTGCGGTGCAGAAAACGGAACCTTCCGGCTCTGCCCCACCCGTTCCCGAGGCTGTATCGGAAAAAGGTTCTGGTGACAGTCTCGACGAACCCTTTGTTTCGGTGGAGCAGTTTTCTCTGTCCAAAGGGAGTGGCAGTGGTGACCTGGTTGTTCGATTCGATATCCGGAATATCTCAACGCAGCCGGGTGGGATTTCCGGTCGTATATTCACGGTTTTGAAGCCCAAAGATGCCTTGGCTTCGGAATGGGTGGTGGTGCCGAACTCTCCTCTGGAAAACGGTGTGCCGGCCGTATACAAAAAGGGACAGTATTTTTCAATCTCACGATTCAAACCGGTGAAGTTTACCATTCGAAATCAATCCGCTCCGGATGCCTTCAACGCTGCTGCCGTATATGTATTTAACGATGACGGAAAGCTGGTGTTTGAAAGCAGCGTGGAAATAAATGAGGCGGTTGTCAATTAGTGATAAAGTGGCTTCGAATAAGATCTGTTTTGCTGTGGCTGGTTGGATTCATGGTGTCACTGGGTCCGATTTATTGTTACGGCGGGCATGGGCAAAAGACCCATACGGTGTTTTTTGAAGGGGAGGAGAATGAACTTCATGTTTTTCGGAGCTTCGGGAAAGTAAACGGCAAGACACTCTTAATTGTCGGCGGGATCCAGGGGGACGAGCCCGGCGGCTTCCTGGCGGCAGATTATTTTGCAGACCTTTCCCTGGAAAAGGGAAATCTGATCGTTGTGCCCAGGGCTAATTTCCCGTCCATTACTAAAAAAGAGCGCCAGATCAACCAGGATATGAATCGTAAATTCATGGATGATCACACACGTAATTATGAAGCAAAAGTTGTGGCAGTCCTTAAAAAACTGATCTGCGAGAGTGATTGCTTTTTAAATCTCCATGAAGGGTCAGGGTTTTATTCTGACACATGGGAAAACGAACAGAGAAATCCAAAGCGCTACGGGCAATCGATTATTGCTGATGCCGCTGTGTTGAGAGTTGATAAGGAAAAAGGGGCCGAGAATATAGATCTGGAAAAAATGGCACTTTCGGTGATCGAAAGGATCAATTCATCAATATCTGAGTCCTCCCAGCACTTTCATTTTAACAACCACAGGACAAATCAACCGGATAGCCGTCATAAGGAGCAACGCAGATCCGCCACGTATTATGCAATGAATATATGCAGGATTCCTGCATTTGGTATTGAATCGGCTAAAAGCCTTCCGCTTGAGCAAAAAGTAAAGCAGCATATCTGGGCGGTGGACGGATTCATGGACTTAATGGGTATTGTTCCCACAACACCGGGCATCGATTTAAAGAAACCCGAAATGCAGTACATGATCATATCGGTGAACGACTCCATTCCTGTGGTGGTGGAAAAAATGCAGCGGCTCACCATTAAACAGGGAGATATTATTCAGGTGCATGATATCGTCACCAATTACGAGCGTGGGCTGAGTGTGGACGTTATCGGGCTTGGTAATGAATTTAACGATATGAAGAAAAAGCTGAAAATCCTGGAGTCCACACGGATTGAGGCAAAAAAAGATTTTTACACCTGTGGATCGGTGTTCCTGGATATCCGGGATGAGCCGGGAAGGGTACCTCTCGACCGGTTGGCGGTTCGTGAGTCAAGGAAGGCTGACGGCATCCGGTACAAGTTAAAAGTCAACGGCAAGACCATTATGGTTGATAACTATGATCATGTTCGCCTGAACTACGGGGACAGGTTGGTAATTGTCGATATCATTACCGGTGATATTGATCCGTCGGAATATGTCGTTAATTTTAAAGGGTTTGTTGGCAACAACAGCCGGAACGATGGAGAGGACCGGGGGTATGTCATTGATACAGGGGCCGGGGTGCTTATGCCCAAGTATTCCCTGGAAAGAAAAGGACGAAAGTATCACGTGGTCACGACGCTTGGGGGAGAAGAGGTCGGAAAAATTTTCATCGATATTCTAAAAAACAGTTGAGGAGACCTTATGGTGGGCAAAAAAGATAAGCAGAATTTAAGCATCATTGATAAAGAGTTGAAGATTGAGGGCTCAATTTCCAGTACGGGAAAGCTGATTATCAAGGGGCAGGTAACCGGCACAATTGATGGTGATGTGGTTATCATCGCCGAAGACGGAAGGGTGGATTCGAGCTCCACAAAGGTGTCCAGTCTGACCATTGGCGGTAATTTTCAGGGCGAGGTAACGGCCTCCAAAGAGTTGATTATACTGTCCACCGGAACCTGTGCAGGTAAAGTGGAGTGTCAGGATTTGATTGTAGAGAACGGCGGTATTTTAAATGCTGATGTTGCCTGCAAAACCTCCGGCAAAATGGGGGCTCCGAAATCAAGTTCAGGCATGTTCGCACCGAAGATGAGTGATGAAAAACAAATAGAATTATAATATTTGCTTGACATTGCTGCCGAAAATATGTATTTATCGCTGATTGTCTTTATGAAGAGGAGCTTGGAACATTGAAAAAATATACATATAGCGCTAAAAGAGCGGACAACAAAGAAAACTGGTGTGTGATCGATGCAAAGGATATGGTGCTTGGGCGGCTTGCTTCCCAGGTTGCCTATCGGATTCGCGGCAAACATAATCCGCTTTATACTCCCCATGTGGATATGGGAGATTGGGTGGTTGTAATTAATGCCGACAAAATTCGCCTGACCGGAAACAAGATGGACAAAAAGACTTACTATCGTCATTCCGGATACATGGGCGGCCTCAAGTCTGAAACAGCCAAAGAGGTGCTGGAGAAAAAACCCGAAGAGATCCTCAAAAGAGCGGTCCGGGGAATGCTTCCCAAAAACAGACTTGGCAGAAAACTTGGCAAAAAATTGTTTGTATATGCAGGCGATCAGCATCCCCATGCTGCACAGAAGCCTGAAGTTGTTGAAATTTAAAGAATAAGGACGCGATACTATCAATGGAAAGTGGAAACGTTTTTTACGCAACAGGTAAGCGGAAAGATTCTGTGGCCAAAGTGTGGCTTTTACCTGGTACGGGCAAGATTGTTGTGAACAACAGAGAAATGGAAGATTACTTTGACATCTCTGTAAATCAGGATGTGCTGACTTCTCCTCTCGCCTTGACTGATAAGGCTGATGCCTTTGATATCAAAGTTACCGTGATGGGCGGCGGACAGACTGGGCAGGCAGGTGCTGTAAGACTTGGTGTCTCAAAAGCGCTGGTACTGGCCGATCCTGAACTTCGTGGAGTGCTTAAATCCGCCGGTTTCCTGACCCGGGATTCCAGACAGAAAGAACGTAAGAAATACGGTAAAAAAGGCGCAAGAGCCAGTTTCCAGTTCTCAAAAAGATAGTCTTTTTTATACAGTATCGATTCTCCTGGAGGGGGAGCAAATTTATTTTGTTCCCCCTTTTCGGGTTCGGAGGGTTCTGCGGGAATGAAAACGTATCTCTTTTACGACATTGAGACATCCGGTTTGAGTCCGGCATTTGACCAGGTCCTGACCTTTGCCTGTATCCGTACGGACCCAGCGCTGAATGAGGTGGCAAGAGAAACCATAACCATTCGGTTGAGACCCGATGTCGTACCCTCTCCACACGCGTTTCTGACCCATTGCTTAACCCCGGCAGAGCTTGAGTCGGGTATCTGCGAGTATGAGGCGGCCAGAAAGATTCACGGGCTGCTTAATACGCCCGATACGATTTCCTGTGGTTACAATTCTCTTGGGTTTGATGACGAATTTTTAAGGTTTTTATTCTATCGTAATCTTCTCGACCCCTATTCCCACCAATACGCCAACGGGTGTTCGAGAATCGATATGCTGCCGGTGGCAACCGTTTTCAGATTGTTCAATCCTGATGTTCTCAAATGGCCCCTGCGGCCGGATGGGAGTCCCAGTATGAAGCTGGAGCATATTTCGGAAGAGAATGGATTCGAGGTGTCTGGACGGGCGCATGAGGCAATGGAGGATGTTGAGGCGTTGCTGTGCCTTGCGCGAAGTTTATCTGCACAGGAGCAGGTTTGGGCATATGTGCTCGGCTTTTTCGATAAGCATGAAGATCTTAGTCGGTCCGAGCGGTTGGGGCGGTTTGTTCAGGTTGGAAGGCAGCGCTTCGCATTGGGTATTATGGTGTCAGTGACCTTCGGGGCAAAGGTGAATTACCTTGCGCCTGTATTGCACCTGGGCAGTTCTTTCCCATACAAAAACCAGAGTCTTTGGCTTAGAACGGATCGGGATGATCTGTTTGGTCAATTAGACAAAGAGAGCAGCGTGTACGATCTCTTTGTGATTCGAAAGCGTCCGGCAGATCAACGTTTTATACTGCCCTGCCTGGATCGGTTTTGGGGGCGTCTTACTCCAGAGGCGGTTGACTTCCATGAGGAAAATATGTCGCTGTTAAGGACAAACCCTGAGATGTTTCTGAAAACGGTGAATTATCACAGGGAGTTTTCATATCCGCTAATTCCAGACCTGGACTGGGATGCGTCTCTGTATCAATCCGGTTTCTTTTCCTCCGGGGAAAAGGCGGATATGTCGCAATTTCATTCGCTTTCTGTTGACGAAAGGTTCCGGGTTTGTGACGGGTTTGAAAGTCGCCGTTTGCGAGATATGTCCAGACGAATTCTTGATCGCAATTACGGTGATTATGGTCATGGAAAAGCCCCTGAGTTCCGGACGCACATGGCGCACCTTGCGGGGGGGCAGGATGATGCTATTGTTCGAGGGTTTAAAAATGATGGAAAATATACTTGCGAAGAGGCGCTTGCCGACTTGTCAGAGATTCGTAATCAGGGGGTAGATAACCTGGAGTCTGTGCAAAAGGAGATATTGGATTGGTTGGAAGGGTATATCCCCGGTCTGTTATCCTCTTTGGCTGATCCGCTTTAACTCGTCAATCTGGGCCTTGTGAATAAATCGGTTCAACAGGTCTTCGCTTTCCGGCATGATCGCTATGATTCTCAATCCAATGAGCATGTGAGATTCTGAGTAGTTCGGATTCAATCTGACGACTTTGGTTTTAACCGGGAATGTTCCAACCGGGTCTTTTTCGTTTTTGTCTACCAATATCATTCCGACGGGGACGGGGGTGTTGAGTGTTACTTCTGTTAATGGATTGGTCTGTTTGCCTATTTTTTTGGGCACGACAAGACCCATGCCGGCAAAGGATATGTCCTTGATCTTGAAGTCTCTGGCGGTGAAGTATTCCACGTCATTGAGCAAGAGCTTGGCTTTAATGTTGTGCCGCTGACTCAGGGGCAGCCGGAACGCTGCTCTGATGTTGGTTTCAATGGCTGGTTCTTTGTATTGGATCACCAGTGCTTTGGTGGTTGATCGGTTGGCCAGGTGATACTGATCAATGAATAAAATCGGTTTGCATATCAGTCCCACCCTGGCCCTGCGCTGTTTGGAATGTATGATGGTTGTCAGGTGGAGCTGGTCAAATTGTGTTTCAGAGGAAACCGGGACGATCGGTTGGGCAATGGTGATTGTTTTGTCACCATAGTTCGTATCATAGATAATGGATGATCTGGATACGGGGGTCAGTGAATCCATATCAAAGACCAGGTCAACCCCTACCGAAGGAAGGAATATTTTGTCAATCTCAAATCCCATGGATTCAAATCCATTCAGGCAGTATTGACGATGTCAAATACTGCCTGAATATTTTTTTGCTTAAAGAAGGACTCGATTATTTTACGGCGTCTTTAAGGGCTTTGCCAGGTACGAATTTGGGTACATTTCTAGCAGGGATATTGATTTCTTTGCCAGTCTGGGGGTTTCTGCCTTTTCTGGCTTTTCTTTCGGCTGTTTTAAATGTACCAAAGCCAACGAGGGTAACAGAGTCATTGTTAGAAAGAGCGTCTGTTACTGCCTGGATCATGCAATCAACTGCTGCCTGGGCTTCTTTCTTGCTGTTCAGAACTTCTGAAACCTTGTTGATTAAATCGCCTTTGTTCATCTTCATCACTCCTTTTTTGGGTTTTAGAAATTGCAAATACCAAATTTTTTCTTCAAAGATATATGTATAGTTCTTTTACGTCGGCTTCTGCGTACG
>JAKSBB010000304.1 GCA_022361315.1 Desulfobacterales bacterium | reverse complement strand
GCAATTTCAGAGAAAATTCACTTAAATTGGCGTTTTCACTGGAAAAGTTTAAACCTATTTGGGCCGTTTTGCAGACAAAAAAATTAAAATGGCAATTTCAGAGAAAATTCACTTAAAATGGCATTTTCACTGAAAAATCTGGGAACAATGTCAGATTCTACAAAAAAGTGAAGCTCTCCCTATCAAGAAGTGTCACGAGCTGCTGGAGAATGACAACCTGGCAGATGACCTGGCCCTTGCCCTCAGTGCCCTGAGCATCCGCCTGGTGGCACCCATCCCGGGCAAGGATGTCATCGGCATTGAGATTCCCAATCCCCGAATGAGCATCGTTCCCTTCATCGATATTGCCGGGTCGGAGGTTTTCAAGGAGATTGATTCCCGCACGCCCATCTGCCTGGGCAAGGACATTATCGGCAACCCGGTGGTGGTGGGACTGGAAAAGATGCCCCACCTGCTCATTGCAGGGGCTACGGGAACGGGGAAAAGTGTGGCCCTCAACGCCATGATCGCAAGTATTCTCTACAAGTCCCGGCCGGACCAGGTGAAGTTCATCATGATCGATCCCAAACGGATCGAGCTTTCCCTGTTCAACGATATCCCCCACCTGCTCACCCCTGTTATCACGGATATGAAAAAGGCCAATATTGCCCTCCAGTGGGTGGTCCGGGAAATGGAGCGCAGGTATGAAAAACTGGCCACCCTTCAGGTCAGGAATATCGAGCAGTACAACCAGAAAATTAAAACGGCGGATCTGTCACAATATGAGGAAGATGAGCCCTTTGAGTCCTTCCCCTACATCGTAGTGATCATCGACGAGCTGGCCGACCTGATGATGACCGCCAGCAAGGATATTGAATTTTCCCTTACCCGTATCGCCCAGATGGCCAGGGCTGCGGGCATTCATCTGATCCTCGCCACCCAGCGCCCCTCCGTGGACGTGCTCACCGGCATTATCAAGGCCAACTTCCCCACCCGGATCTCATTCCAGGTATCCTCAAAGACCGACTCCAGAACAATCATCGACGCCAACGGTGCCGAAACCCTTCTGGGCCGGGGGGATATGCTCTTTGTTCCGCCGGGTACGGCACGGCTTACCCGGGTCCACGGCACCTATCTTTCCGAAGAGGAACTGCTTACCATTACGGAGCACATCAAGGCCCAGGGTAAACCCGATTATGTCCTGGATGTGGTGACGGAAAAGGAAACAGAACCCGCCGCCATTGAGGTGGACGAAGATGAATACGATGAGAAGTACCAGGCGGCCCTGGACTTTGTCCTCTCCTCCAGACAGGCCTCCATATCCGGCGTCCAGCGGGCGTTACGGGTGGGATATAACCGGGCCGCAAGAATTATCGACCTGATGGAAAAGAAAGGAATCGTCAGTGCGTCCGACGGGGTGAAGCCCCGGCATGTGCTGGTGGACCGGGTGGATTAATTCCACCCCGTAGCCGATCAGGCAAAGAGACGGATCAAATGTAGAACAGAATCAAACGCAGGACCGAATCAACCCAAGGAGACGACCATGCCCATTATCAAGGTAACAATGACCGAAGAAGACGGCGGTGCCACCACCGAACAGAAGGCCGCCCTGATCGAAGGATTCACCCGGGTGTTCTCCGAAGTCATGTGCCGGGGAGGTGAAACCGCCGTGGTGACCATAGAAGAAGTTTCCACGGACAACTACGGTATCGGCGGCAGGTCGGTGACGGCGATCCGGAAATCCCAGGCAGCGGAAGCCAAATAGCCCCGGAAACGGGACATCCCGGTTTATAGATCCAGCGTCAGATAAACCACCCCCGGCAACGGATTTGAATAGTAGGGATCGGTTTCCCTGAATCCGATGGATCTGTATAGTGCAATGGCCGCCGTCAGCTTATCTAAGGTGTCCAGCCGCATCTCCCGATATCCGATCTCCCTAGCCGCCCGGATAATCCGGACGGCCAGCTGCCGTCCAAGGCCGGTCCCCCGTGCGTCAGGCCGTACGTACAGGCGTTTCATCTCACAGACCCCGTCTTCCAGTTTTTTCAGGGCAACGCACCCCAGAACATTGCCCTGCTCAGCTGCCATCAGCAATGCGCCTTCCGGTGGGGCATACTTTCCCGGCAGCTCTGCCAACTCGGCTTCAAAACTCTGAAAGCAGAGGTCCACTTGAAGATAATTTTCATACTCACGGAACAATACCCGGATCACGTCCATATCGGCATCGGTTGTTGCCTGTAGAATTTCCATTTGCTTCTGCGATTCCCCTTCATCAAATATCGTACAAGTAGTGGCACTTCCGGCACCCTTCAGGCGCTTCGGGCATGGCATCAGCGGCTTTGTCAAAGGCCTCCCGGAGCTTGATCAGATCACGTCCCAGGTCCGCCCGGGACAGGGCCGCATCATGGGCCCGTACCCGCTGTGAAAAACTGCGGCGGTAAAACCGGGCGGTTTCACTCTCCCACATGGTCATCAGATCTGCTTCGGGAAGCTTCCCATAGGTCACCCGGGGAAAGACCATGGATTCCCCAAGAAAGGAGGACGGTCCGCCCACAGCCAGGTTCACGCAGGGGGAGACGCTGCCGTCATAACGGATAAACAGAGAATCCCTGGGATCCTGATCACAAACCGGCTGTTCTTCGGGCACAAATGAAAATGCCGTTGTTTTCACGTCCAGACGGCGGGCCAGACGGGTGGCTTTTTTCATGGCCTTCTGGAGTTGTTTTACCTGTCGTGATTCCTCTGAGGCAAACAGCCCGAACCCTTTGCCGTGGTCCCCGCGGATCACATCGCATTGCTTGAAGTTCACCTGGTCAGCCCCTATTGAATCGGCCAGGTGAATAATGTCCGACAACTGATGGACGTTGTTCTTCATGATGACAAAATTAATCCGGACATGGGGATATCTGCCCATGCGGTTGTCTGTGAGGTAGCGGATATTCCGGCAGAGACGGTCAAAATCAGCCCCTTTTCGAATACCATTATAGGTGGCGGCGTCCGCCCCGTCGATTGAAAATCCGATCCAGTCCACCCCCAGGTCCAGGACCTGCCGGGAGACCTTTTCCGACAGCAGCATCCCGTTGGAAAGAAAACCGGCCTCACACCCTGCATCCTTTGCATCTCCGATCCAGTCAAACAAGCGGGGCTGCATCAGGGGCTCACCACCTCCGGTGAAATCCACAGAAGCCACATCCCCAAGCCAGGGGCGCAGGGCCTGCCAGATCTCTTCGGACATCTGCCCACCGGCGGTAAGGTGACGACGCTCATCCACCCAGGGACACATGATGCACTTCAGGTTGCAGGCCAGGGAAGACTCCACCTGCCAGAGCCGCCAGAGCCGGTCTTTTTTAGGCTTTTCAGTTCCCGGCGGAGATATGGTTCTGTTCCGCAACGGCCGGAGACGGGTGTCCACCACACCGGGCCAGGCAATGGCTGCCAGGGCCATCCATTTCCCCAGGCGCTCCAGCCAGACCTCACCGGGGCGCCCCGATGCGGCATCTAAAATCTCCCCTGCCGTATCCCGGGTCGTGTCCCCGCAATCGGCGGTGGGGCAGAGCCCGGGCCGGTCGTTCTCCCTCATGGCATTCCGCTCAAAGGAATCATTTACGGTACCCGGATAAATATTCACAATATCCACCCCTTTGGTTTCAAGCTCCAGACGCATGGTGTTGGCCATCACGGCCAGGGCGGACTTGCTGCCCCCGTATACCCCCACCGTGGGGATTGGGACCCGTCCGGCACTGGAGACAATGTTCACAATCCGGCCGCTGCCCTGCCGGACCATCTCCGGCACCAGCCCCTGGATGAGCGCCAGGGGTGAGAAGGTGTTGACCTCGAACAGATGTCTGATCTTTTCCGGATCCGTTTCTTCCATCAGGGCAAAATACCCCAGGCCGGCATTGTTGATGAGAACATCCACCCGGCCGGTGAACCCCTGTGCAGCTTCGGCCAGCCGTTCGGCCTCACCCCTGCGGGACAGGTCGGCAACGATGGTCTTCACCCGGTCCTTCTCCGGCATGTCCGCCGTCAGCACATCCAGTTTGCTCTGGGTTCTGGAAGAAAGGATCAGGGTCGCCCCCTGGTTGTAAAGCCCTTCGGCCAGGGAGGCACCCAGGTCCCCTGTGGCGCCTGTGAGTAGTATGGTTTTTCCGCTGTAAAAAGATGTCATCTCTCGTTCCCTCTCTGTATGTTCAAGGTCACCAGTATACCCGGATAAACTGTCATGGCAAACCAAAAGCGCCTTATGGATCAACCGGCCTGAGTCTGTAGATATGCCCACTGTCCGTGGACAGGTAAATCCAGCCCTCGGGACTTTCCGCCAGGGCACGGATACGGGAGTCCAGTTCGCTCAACAGCCGCTCCTCCGTCACAACCTTGCCTGCATCGTCCAGCACCACCCGGTTCAGATGGAGCAGTTTAAGGGCCCCGGACATCAGGTTGCCTTTCCACCCGGGAAAGGCCTTACCGGAATACCGCAGCAGGCTGCCCGGTGCGATGGAGGGGACATATACCTTCACCGGCTGCTCCATGCCTTTCTTGTGGGTGCCCTCCCCCACCCGCACAGGCCCCCAGTATTCTTTGCCGTAAGAAATCACCGGCCAGCCGTAATTCCGGCCGGGCAGCACAAGGTTAATTTCGTCGCCACCTCTGGGGCCGTGTTCAATGGCCCACACCCTGCGGTGCACCGGATCAAATACGATGCCCTGGGGGTTCCGGTGGCCGTAGCTGTAGATTTCCGGCAATGCGCCGGCCTTTCCCCTGAACGGATTATCTTCAGGGACGCTGCCGTCCCGGTTCAGCCGCAACACGGTGCCGGCATGATTGTTAAGATCCTGGGCATCGTGACGATTTCCCCGGTCCCCGATGGTCATGTAAAGGTATCCCTGATCGTCAAATGCCAGCCGGCTGCCGTAATGCACTGTTTTTCGTCCGCCGGAACGGGTGACCCGCAGGTCCTCCCAGTCCGTGAGCCGGTCATTGCTGATTCGGGCCCTTGCCAGCGCCGTGGCACCACCCGTTTTTACGGTTTTGCTGTAGGTGAAATAAACCCAGCCGCCGGAGGTCCGGTCCGGTGGCACCGCCGCATCCAGCATCCCCCCCTGCCCCCCGTGCCTGACCGCCCCGGGTCCGCCGGACAAATACCGGATATTGCCGTCGGACAGACGAAGCACACCGATCCCGCCGCTGCGTATGGTAAACAGGATTTCGGACGGATTCAAAAAGACCAGGGCCCAGGGTACCCCAAGTCCGGAGGCCACCTGTTCCACCAGGAAACCCTGGCCCTGGCTCCGGCTCTGAAAAACAATTTTTGTCTGTGCCGCCCCGGCCCATTGGAAGTGAAGAATGGACAGGAGAATAAGAAGCCAAGTTTTCGCCTTCATATGTCCTCCTTTCAGAGATCTTAACAAGGGCAGGCAAGATACTGCCCTGTCTATTTCTAACCTTTGTCCGAATCCCGTAAAGTCAAAAAAACATTGCAAAACAGCGGGGTGGGATGTAAACAGGATTTGCTATGGAATCACCTGTTTTAAAAGACCTGCCCCATCTCACCTACGCCGACGGCGACCTTTCCATTGAACTCAATATTCTGGGGAACCGGGAATATACGAAGATTTCATATCCGGTGAAATACGGGGTATTTTCCCGGCTGGAAACCCGGGACTTCATCATGGAGTTCAATCTCAACCATGATATCCGCCATGCCCGGGGAAAAACCGAAAACTGGCTTCACCCCCAGGAATGGTTGAAGCGGACTTCGGGAAACGACTGGATATACTACTCCACAGGGGGGTATGCCGGGGTATTCGAATCCATCGGCGAGTATTACCTGCCCAACCTCATGTACACCACCAACTCCCTTTTGGGGGGCAAGCCCTTTTCCGAACCGGAAGTGGGCCGGTTGTCCCGGGACTGGCACCGGACGCTTGCCGGTGTTAGATTCAACCGGTCTGCCATGCCCGGTCCCATCCGGGACTGGTTGGACAGCACTCTGGCCAGAACACCTGAGGAATTAGAGACAAAAGCATCCACTCTTTTCAACATTTGCGGCGAACGTACCACCGTACTGCCGCCGGACGCCCGGCATTCGGATTACGATGTCATCCCCCTGACCATATCCGACGGCTGTCTCTACAAGTGTAAATTCTGCAAGGTAAAGAATAAAAAGGCGTTCACACAGCGATCAAAACACAATATACAGAGGCAGTTGCAGGCCCTGCGGGATCTTTATGCAGACGATCTGATCAACTACAACAGTCTCTTTTTAGGGGAACACGACGCCCTGAACGCGCCGGCAGATCTGATTTTATTCGCAGCGGAAACCGCATACGATACGCTGGGATTCGGCCGCGGCATCATGACCCGGCCCGCACTATACTTTTTCGGTTCCGTGGATGCGGTACTGAATGCCCCGGACGCCCTGTTCAAAGGGCTGGACGCCCTGCCCTTCAGCACATGTATCAACATCGGCCTTGAATCCGCCGATCCTGAAACCCTGGACCGCATCGGCAAACCCATTACGGCAGACAAGGTGGCCATGGCCTTCCGGCGGATGCAGGAAATCAATAAAACCTGTCAGAAGGTGGAGATGACCTGCAATTTCATCATGGACGAGGGACTTCCCCCGGGGCACAACACCGCCATGATGGCATTGATCCGGGACAGCCTGCGGTTTACCCAGCCCAAAGGGTCTGTCTATCTTTCCCCCCTGCGGTTCGGCCGGCCGTCGCGGGAGGTGTTGTTTGATTTCTATCACCTCAAGACCCGCAGCCGGCTGCCCATGTTTCTTTACATCATTCAGCGGCTGTAGTGCCTGTTAAATAGAGATCCTTATAGTTTTTCCGATTTTAATTTCAGCCGGTTCCGGTTCACCGACTGCAGGGTAAACCGGGTATCTGCCATGCGGAATCCCGCTTTGGCCTGTTTTTTCGTCAACACCTGCGGATAGGCATAGTCCGGATCCAGCTCCAGAAGAAAAAGATCAATACGGATTCCCTGATCGGTGATTCCTCTGTACACCAGCCGGTGTCTGTTGATCACCACCGCCTCCCCCCGCATCAGGGTGACCCGGTCACCCGCAATCCCGGTGGTCGGTGCATAACTCACGGGTGCGTTACGCTCCCTCACCCCCTGGTATACGTTATTCGACGGGGGTTCAAGAAAATAAAGCCCTGCGAACAGGGGAATGACGATGAGCAAAAAGACAAAAAACGGGGCCAGGGAACGGGTTTTATTCGATACTGGCATCATAGCGGGCCTCCTTTACGATAAAATTATTGTCCCAAGGAGAATTCCAAACGCGTCGTCACAGGGGATGTTGCCCCGTGACGTCTGCCCGGCCGCTCAATCCGGACGCCATTGAAAAGGGGAGACTCCGGACGATTGTTACACAAAACTGGATGTCGATTTATCGCATTACCCGATTTATCGCATTGCAGGGGGAACCAAACACATATACGGCCCGGCTTTCTATACTATAATACAAAACAGCAGCGATAGGCAACCGGGTAAGACCTCATGATACCATTCCAACATCTTTCTCCTAAAGCATGGCAGACTCCAGAAACGCCTGAATCCGGGTACGGATCTGGCCCATGTTGGAGGCCATGCGTTCTGTTTCAAGAAAGAGCACCGGTATCTGTTTTTCGGCGAATCGTTTCTGCTGGTAGTGAAAATCAATCAGGTTATTGTCGCAGAATTTCAGGGACACATAGACCACGGCATCCACGCGGTATTGGTTGACCAGATCCATCATATGGTCGAAACGTTTTCCGGAGTCAAACAGGGCGGCACAGGTGGTTTTATCCAGGTAGTAGTCCGCCAGAGCGGTGAGCGGGGGCTTGACTTCATCCACGGTACCCTCGAAATACTTAATCCCGTTGCTGATATCTTCGCAGGCCACGACGCCGCCCATCTCTTCGATAACGCGGATGATGTGGGGATGGTCAAAATAACTGCCGCAGATCATGATTCTCGGATCAAAATTCCGCCGGGGTTCCTGGTCTTTAAGCGCGTCAATCAATAATGAAAGCTTCTCGTTAAACACCTCCCGGGGGCCCGTCATGGCGGCCTTGACGATACGCATGTAATCTTCGCCGGAAATGGAGGGCTGAATTTCGTTTCTCAGATCGTACAGCTGCTGAAGGAGTTGCCGGGACCGGTTGTACAGGCGGATGGCATGGCGCAGCTTCTCCTCTGTGATCGTTACCTGGAAGCGGTCTTCCAGGCGGTCTATCAAATATTCCAGCTCGGTGATGAAATAGGCTTTGGTGGTGGGATCGATGACCTTGGGCAAATCCGGCATATGGACAAAATCATCGGGCCGGTAATAGTGCCATACATCGTGGAGCCTGCGGCGGGCGTCACACACATTTGTGATGACGGCACCGTCTGCAAAATCATGCTTCCCGCCCAACACCTCCTCAAGACAGCTGAGGACATAGGGACAGATGTTCCGGTGCATATGTGCCGAGGCCCTGGGGGTTTTGGGACAGGTCTCACCGGATATCCTGTAGGGGGTAATGCCGGCGGCATAAAGGATCTCTTCAGGGGTGTAAATGGACGTCCAGCCGAGCTTGGGTCCTTCCAGGGCCCCAAGGATCTCAAACCGGTTGTGATGGATATCGGTGATATTTGTGATCAGATCTGAGGGTTTCATAGTCATCTTGTCTTTTTTTCCACTTGTCTTTTTTCCCGCTTATCTTTTTGCCATGAGCTTGCGGGCAATCACGGCAGCACCCAGTGCGCCGGTGATCTGGGGATTGTCGGAAATCTGAAGTTCAAGACCCAGGCGTTTTTCCAGTTCTTTGACCACGCCGATGTTCAGGGCCACCCCGCCGCTCATGGCCACGGGGGGCATCAATCCGATTTTCTCCAGCAGGATCTCACCCCGCTCCACAATGACGTTATGGACCCCGCGGACGATTTCCGGGACAGGGGTGTCATCCGCCACCAGGGAAACCACCTCGGTCTCGGCAAACACCGTGCACATGCTGCTGATTTCCACATTCTTATCGGTCTGCTGGGAAATGGCGCCCAGATCTCCAAGCTCCACCTCCAGTGCCTTGGCAATGACTTCCAGGAAACGCCCGGTACCGGCGGCACATTTGTCATTCATGATGAAATTTTCCACCCGGCCCATGCCGTCGATGCGGATAACCTTGCTGTCCTGCCCGCCGATATCCAGAATGGTGGCGGCATCGGGAAAAAGAAAATTAACCCCGGCCGCATGGCAGGTGATCTCCGTCACATTCTTGCCGGAAAACGGCAGGTTTTCACGTCCGTATCCCGTGGTCACCACAAAGTCCACGTCCGATTTTTTTATACCTGCCGCTTCGAGTACCTGATGGTAAACCCGCTCTCCGGACTGACGGCTCCGGCCGCCGGTCAGATCCACCACCGCCCCTACGATTTCCTTATTATCACCCAGCGCCACCCCTTTGGTGGCAAGGGAACCGGAATCAATGCCTAGTGTAATCATATCTCACTCCTGTTGTTGAGCATTTCCGCAAACGCATCCAGCCTGATTTTAACCTGGGAAAATGAATAGCCCCGGCTGTCGATAAAGTCCCCGTCAATATCCAGCATGGCGATGCCGGATTTGCTCAGGCCGTCCCTGGCAATCTGGTTGACACTCAGGTGGCGCCGGCAGCCCCATTGGTTGAACCGGATGACCCCGTCGATCTCGTAGGTGTCAAGCAGGTCGAATTTGGTACTGTCAATTTTAGAATAATGCATCATCCGTTTGGCCATATAGAGGTAGGGATCCGTTTCCGCCATCATGTCGTCCAGGTCCCGGGCCAGGGCCGGTATCATATTGGACATGACTTCCAATCCCAGATTTTCCTCCAGATGCCGGATGATTTCATTGCTGTAAAAGGGCATCTGGCCATCCCAGATCACCCGGGGTCTGTCTTTTTTACGGGTTCCCCCGGCCGTTTCCACAGCGTTCCGCAATTCTTCATGGCAGAGACGGACGCCCTCGGTGGACTGTGGCGCCCCCAGCTTGGTCAGATGGGAGGTCATGTCCGTGGTAAATTTATGCACAGAGGGGCAAATCTGATGGCGGAGGGAAAACGTGATAAGCTTCTCATAATACCTCAGGGTGGCTTTGGATTCCTCCACCACCCGGGCAATCCGGTCCGGATCCGCGGTGATGCCCAGGGACCGTTCCATATGTGCCACCATCTCTTTAAGACGGCCGGCCAGATAGACCGCCGCCTGATGATTTTTACGCTCCGGCACATCCAGAAGAAAATAGGGGCAGTCGTAAATATCCCCCAGCGCATAAAACATCCTGGCACCGCTGTCACAGGGAAAGTAACCGAAGGTCATGTAATCCGGCGTGGGCAGGCAGTCCTCCATGGCAGCCCCCAGGGTGCACCGGACCACCGGGCAGATATCCCGGGAAAGATGTTTCTTTTCCGCCATATCCAGAAATGCCCCGGATGCCCCAGCAGCCGCCAGAAAATAGGAGAGCACCTGGCCGTTGAAGGGGACGAAATCCATGGCGTAAACAATTTCGGAGCAAATGGCGTTCCCCACGTACATCACACGGGAATCTTCCTGGTAGGCATCCTGAAATCCCCCGGCATTGGCCAGGGTTCTTTCCACTGTGGAGGCGGCATAATTGTCCGTCAGCTTATAATCAATGGCCCGGGCATTATGGCCGATAATCCCCAGGAACTTATCCAATTGGGCGCTGCGTTTCGACCCTTTGGGACGGGACGTTTCCACCGGCTTGCCCAGGCCTTTTTGGGCCATCAGTTTTTTGAGCAGTTTTTCTTTATCCGATAACATGGTTCTCCTACATTTGGGGCGTAACGATTGATAAGGGAGAATTCTCCCCTCAGCTATTCATCGGTGTCACTCAGAGCCGCCCGGATCTCCTCTTCGGACATGGCGTTTATCTCCTGTTGAAGCTGGGCGATGGTGTCCACCTGTCCTTTTTGCGGTTCATTTTCCAGCAGTTTTGCGGTAATACCGGCCACTGTGGGCGCTTCAAATAATTCCCGGACGACCATCCTGACTTCAAACAGGCTTTGGAGACGGTTGACCAATTGTACCACCAGCAGGGAATGCCCCCCCAGGGCAAAAAAATTATCGTGTCGGCCCACCTTTTCCATCCCCAGCAGTTCTGTCCAGATATCGGCAACCACCGCTTCCGCCGGTGTGGCCGGTGTCTCATAATGCGGGTTCACGGCAGACATATCCGGGACCGGCAGTTTTTCCCTGTCCACTTTTCCGTTGGGGGTCAGGGGCAGTGCCCCAAGCAGCACCACATGGGCGGGCACCATATACGCCGGCAGATGTGCCTTCAAATGTGCCAGCAGTTTGTCGGTCAGGGATGCCTCCTCTGCTTCCGGCCCATTGTCTTCCGGGTCGTGGTCTACGGCAACATAAGCAACCAGTTGCTTGTTCTCCCCGTCACCCGTCAGGACCACCACCGCCTCCATGACCGCCGGATGCCGGCTGAGCAGGGATTCGATTTCCCCGGGTTCGATTCTAAAGCCCCGTAGTTTGACCTGGTGGTCGATTCTGCCTAAAAATTCGATATTTCCGTCGTCCAGCCACCGCGCCAGGTCACCGGTTCTGTATATCCGTTCCTGCTCACCGAGAACCTTTGTTTCAATAAATTTTTCTGCGGTGAGTTCCGGCCGCTTGAAATACCCCAGTGCCAGTCCCCCGCCTGCAATACAAAGCTCTCCGGGGATGCCGGGGGGCTGGGGCCGAAGCTGATCGTCCATGATGTAAATACGGGTGTCGGCCAGGGGACGGCCGATGGGGATTGACTGGATTGATTCAAGACCCTCTGTGCCGGCTTCGCTGATCCTGAAACCCGTTGCCGCCACAGTGGCTTCCGACGGGCCGTAGGAGTTAAGCAGTACCGGAAAATTGCCGAACTGTTCCAGCCATTGCATGGCCTTACCGGGGGATACCGCCTCCCCGCCGATTACCACGAACCGTATGCGTTCCGGCCAGAGTTTCCGAACGGTCTCCATATCCGTGAGCAGGCTGTGCCAGAAGGCCGTCGGCAGGACCAGTACGGTCAGTTCCTGTCTGGCGCAGGTACGGAGGAAGGCCTCGGTGGACCCGATCATCTCCTCGGTGCGTAAGCATAGTGCCGCCCCTGAGAGCAGGGTCATATGAATTTCTTCCACGACCGGGTCAAAACTGGGTGAGGAGAACTGCAACACCCTGTCATCCCGGGTCATTGAATAGTCCCTGATGACCATGCGGATGTATCCGGCCAGGGCGGCATGCTGAATCATGACACCCTTGGGAACACCGGTGGTACCAGAGGTATAGATCACATAAGCCAGATCATCCGGATCCCGGCTGATCCGGGGGTTTTCCGTGGACCGGTCCGCAAAATCCGTATCATCCATACAGAGAGCCGTACACGCCTGTTCCAGCTCATCCAGCGGCAGCAATGATGTCAGGGCGGTTTGGGTCAGTACCAGGGATACCCCGCTGTCCGCCAGGATATGGCGGATCCGGGCCTGTGGATATGTGGGGTCCACCGCCACAAAGGCGCTGCCGGATTTAAGAATGGCCAGCATGCCGATAACCATCTCCGGGGAGCGTTCCACACAAACGGCCACCAACCGGTGCTGTCCCTTTTTCTTTCGGGCATGCTCCCCCTGATGATGGTTAATATAATGTGCCAGCCGGTTGGCGGCGTCGTTCAATTGTCTGTAAGTCAGCTGCACGGTGTCAGAAATCAGGGCAATATTATCCGGGGCTGTCTCCACCTGATGTTCAAACAGATCGATAACGGTGGGTTGGCTTAAATCCTCCCCATCTATGCGGTCGGAGGTGTCATTCCAGGAACCCAGGGTTTCCGTATCCCCGGATGTGAGCAGGGACAGGCTGCTGACGGGCCGGGCCAGGTGATCGGGAGCGGGGTCGGCTGTCATCTCCCGCAACAGATGTTCATACTGGACCGCCATTCGCCGGATGGTGGATTCGTTGAAAAGATCGGTGGCAAATTCCCACCCGCAGTTCAGGGTGCCGTCCTGCTCCTCTATACTCAGACTTAAATCGAATTTTGCAACGGGGTAATCCACCGGCACTTGCCGGACGTCAAGTCCGGGCAGTTCCGGTGATACCGGATCTGTATTCTGCAGGCCGAACATCACCTGGAACAGGGGGCTGTGGCTCAGACTGCGGGTGGGCGCAAGCTTTTCCACCAGCATTTCAAAGGAGATATCCTGGTGGGCATAGGCGGCCAGGCAGGTGTTACGGGTTTCCGCCAGCAGCTCGGCCAGGCTCAGTTCAGGCCGAAGCCGTCCGCGCAGCACCAGGGTATTGACGAAAAACCCCACCAAGTCGTCGGTGGCGCTGTGGGTACGGTTGGCAATGGGGGTGCCCACACAGACGTCATCTGACCGGCTATACCGGAAGAGCAGGATATAAAAGGCGGTCAGCAGCGTCATGAAAAGGCTCACGTTCTGTTCACGGCTGAATTGATTCAGTGTTTTTGTCAGACCCCGCGGCAGAGTATGGCAAAAGTGGTCGCCCCGATAGCTTTGCACGGGCGGGCGGGGATGATCCAGGGGCAGGTCCAAAAGTTCCGGAGCGCCGTCAAGCTGCTGTTGCCAGAAATCTTCCTGCAACTTCAGTGCATCCCCCTGCAGCCACCCCCGCTGCCAGGCCGCATAATCACCGTACTGGATTGCCGGCGGCGGCTGATGGGGTGTCTCTCCCCGGACAAAGGCCGTGTAGGCCCGGCTCAAATCCCGTATGAGTACGCCCAGGGACCAGCCGTCACTGATGATATGGTGCATATTCATTAATAATACCCATCTGTCGCCGGAACACTGCAGCAGATCCACCTTGAACAGGGGACCCTTGCCCAGGTCAAATCCGCAGCATGCGTGGCTATGGGCCCGGCTTTCGACCTCTGCATCCAGGTCCCGGGGATCAATGGCGGTCAAATCATGAACCGTCAGGTCTTTTTCCAGGCCGGGGCGAATCCGCACCATGGCCTGTCCATCCCGGGTGGGAAACGAACTCCGTAAAGATTCATGCCGCCGGACCAGCCATCGGATACTGAGCCGAAGCGCACCAAGATCCAGCCGGCCCGATAATTCCAGGACCATGGGCACATTGTATACGGTACCACCATTGTCTTCCAGTTGGTCCAGGAACCAGAGACGCTGCTGGGCAAAGGAGAGCACCGGGGGGGCATCCGCCGGTTGGGGGAGTATGGCTGGCAGCCCCGGGGCCCCGCCTGCGGCATCAATGGCTTTGGCCAGTTCCGCCAGCCGTGGGTGTTCAAACACGGCACTGACAGGCAGTTCCACCCTGAACTGATCCCGGATGCGGGAGATAAGCCGTGTGGCAGACAGGGAATGCCCACCCAGCCTGAAGAAATTGTCCTGCCGGGTGACGCCGTCACACCGGAGAATAATTGTCCAGAGGCCGGCCAGCAATGTTTCGGTGGGGGTGGCAGGTTTCTCGCCGGCAATGCGCTCCTGCCGGGGTGCGGGCAATGCCATGCGGTCAACTTTACCGCTGTCCGTCAAGGGTAGTCTGTCCAGCACAATAAAATGGGCGGGTATCATATAATCCGGTAATTGCTGATTCAACAATTCCCTGAGATTGGCCGGAGTCAGAGAGCCCGCTTTATCCGGCGTGTCCTTCGGTGTCAGATAGGCAACCAATTCTTTATCGTCGCCTGTATCGTGAAGAGCTACCACCGCCGCTTTGACCTGGGGTATGCGGTGCAATGCAGACTCGATTTCCCCCGGCTCGATGCGGAATCCCCGCAGCTTGACCTGGTTGTCCATGCGCCCGATGAACTCGATGTCTCCACCCGGCAACACTCTTGCCAGATCACCTGTTCTGTAAATGCGCCGGGACTCACCCAGAATCTCGGTATGGATGAATTTGCCGGCAGTAAGATCCGGGCGGTTGAGATACCCCAGGGCCAGCCCCGGTCCTGCGGTAATCAATTCGCCGGGGACACCCACAGGAACCGGATTGAGATCCGGGTCCACGATAAACACTTCGGTATTGGCAATGGGTCTGCCGATGGGAATACTTCCGGTATAAGACCTGTTCTTGATGGGATAACAACAGGTAAAGGTGGTGTTCTCGGTGGGGCCGTAGCCGTTTATCAACTGTGTGTCAGGCAAAAGCTGCAGTGCCTTTTGAATATGGGGCACAGACAGGGTTTCCCCGCCCGTTAACACCTGCGTCACCCCCTGCAATGCCCCGGGGTGTTCTTCGATCATTATATTTAACAGGCTGCTGGTGAGCCAGAGAATGGTAATTTTTTCCTGTACCAGCACACCGGCCAGGGATGCCAGAGCCTTTTGCCCGGCAGGCATGACCACCAGTTTGCCGCCGTTCAGAAAGGGCCCCCAGATTTCCAGGGTGGCCGCATCAAATGAAAGGGGGGCATATTGCAGGAAAACCTGCGCCCCATCCAGCGTTGCATAATTTGTGTCTCTGACCAGTCTCACCACGGCCTGATGGGGGGTCACCACCCCTTTGGGCTGTCCGGTGGAGCCCGACGTATAATTGATATAGGCGGGATCCGTCACCCGTAGCGGCAGGGCCGGATTTTCCGCCGGCAGTTCCATGAGATCAATTTCATCCAGCAGGTCATCAAGGCAAACCGGCAGGCAATTGCCGGTGGACCCGTCCGGAAGCAGCCGGTCTTTGAGACGGCTCAGGGTGATCAGCAGGGGGGCGGCACTGTCCTCTAGCATATACCGGATCCGGTGGGCCGGATAATCCGGGTCAATGGGCAGGTATGCCCCGCCGGCTTTTAGAATCGCCAGCAGGCCGATCACTGCTTCCATGGACCGCGGTATGGAAATGGCGATAATTGGCTTGTCTGAATCCCCCCCGGTTCGGCGGAGCCCCAAAAGATAATGGGCCAGCCGGTTGGCCTTCACATTCAATTGCGCATAGGTCAATTCCTCACCGTCACAGACCATGGCAATATTGTCCGGCGTTTTTTCCACCTGCCCTTCGAAGAGCGCCACAACGGTCTGGTCATCCGGATATGCCGTGGCGGTATTATTCCAGTCCAGCCATGCCCGGGCGTCATCCGTGGTAAGCATGGACAATTGGCCCACGGCCCGGTCAGGAGTATCGGCAATGGCGGTGAGCAGTTTCTCGAAGTGACCGGCCATACGGCGGATGGTGGATGCATGGAACAGATCTGCGGCATACTCCCAGCGGATGGACAACCCGTCTTCTCTGCCCTCAATATCAAGGCTCAAATCAAATTTGGAAAAGGGGAATGCCACCTCAAGCGACCTGGATTTGATACCCGGCAGGTCCGGTTCCATGGGGTCGTCGTTCCGAAACCCCAGCATCACCTGGAACAGGGGACTGTGGCCCAGGCTGCGGGCGGGTGCAAGTTTTTCCACCAGCATTTCAAAGGGGACATCCTGGTGGGCATAGGCGGAAAGACAGGTTTCCCGGGTATCCTGCAACAGCTCTGAAAACCGCATGTCCGGCCGGAGCCGGCCGCGGAGCACCAGGGAATTGACGAAGAAACCAATGGTATCGTGGGTATCGCTGTTGGTGCGGTTGGCGATGGGGGTGCCCACGCAGAGGTCATCCATGCGGCTGTAGCGGGACAGCAGGATGTAAAACGCGCTGAGCAGGGTCATGAAGAGTGTGGCGTTGCGTTCCCGGCTCAGCTGTGTCAGCTTTTTGACCAGTTCCCCGGATAATTGATGCATACGATGTCCGCCCCGGAAACTCTGCCGGGCCGGACGGGGGGTGTCGGTGGGCAGATCAAGCCGTTCCGGGGCATTGGCCAGTTGCCGGCGCCAATAGTTGATCTGCCGCGCCAGTTCCTCTCCCTTCAGCCACTCCCGCTGCCAGGCCGCATAGTCCGAGTACTGGACGGGCAGCGGTGGCAGATCAGGTTCACGCCCCCGGGAAAAGTCGATGTAGGCGCAGCGCAATTCCCGCATGAATACGCCCAGAGACCAGCCGTCACTGATGATATGGTGCATATTCAGCAATAAGACCCATCTTTGCCCCGACGCCTGTTCAGGGCATAGCAGCAGGTCCGCCCTGAACAGGGGCCCCCGGTTCAGGTCAAAGGGCCGGCAGGCGTGATTGTGTGCCCGGTTCCGAATATCTTCATCCAAATCCTCCGCGGGTATTCCGGTCAGATCATGCACCCTGAGAACCGCCTCGTCGATCTCCGTCTCAGGCCGGATCCGGACGGCAGCTTTGCCGGAACGGTTGGGAAAAGAACTCCGTAACGACTCATGGCGCAGGATCAGCCAGTGCAGGCTGCGACGCAGGGATTCCACATCCAGAGGGCCGGACAATTCAAATGCCAGGGGGATGTTATAAACGGCACTGTCATTTCCCGTGAGCTGGTTGAGAAACCAAAGGCGTTGCTGGGCAAAGGAGAGGGAGTTATCCGTATCTTCAGTCTGGGCCTGAATGGGTGCCAGGAGAGGCTTCCCCCTGGCCGCGTCAATGGCGGATGCCAGCTCATCCAGGCGGGGATGATCAAAAACCGTGCTGACCTGCAGTTCCACCTGGAAATGATCGCGGATCCGGGCGATGATCCGGGTGGCGGACAGGGAATGACCGCCCAGGTCAAAAAAGCTGTCCTGCCGGTGAACGGTGTCACACCCGAGAATATCAACCCACAAGCCGGCCAGCACCGCCTCTGTGGGAGAGGCGGGTTGTTCTCCGGCCCTGTCATTTTGACGGGGGGCGGGCAATGCCTTGAGGTCGGCCTTGCCGCTGACGGTCAGGGGCAATTTGTCCAGCACAACGAAATGGGCCGGGATCATATAATCGGGCAGTTGCTGTTTCAGCCCTCCCCTGAGGCCGGCCGGACTCAGGGAAAGTTCTCCCCCTGGTGCATCCTTCGGGGTGAGATAGGCAACCAGTTTTTTGTCGCCGTCCCGGTCGTGAAGAATCACCACGGCGTCTTTGACCCCCGGCATCCGGCACAATGCGGATTCCACTTCCCCCAGCTCAATGCGGAATCCCCGCAGCTTAACCTGGGTGTCCATGCGCCCTAAAAATGCGATGTCACCGCCGGGCAGAAAACGGGCCAGATCCCCCGTCCGGTAGATTCGCCGGGTCTTGCCCAGGATATCAACCTTGATGAACTTTTCGGCGGTCAGATCCGGACGGTTAAGATAGCACAGGGCAAGCCCGGGTCCGGCGGTGACCAGCTCGCCGGGGACACCCATGGGCACCGGTTTTAAATCCGGCCCCAGGATAAACACCTCGGTATTGGCAATGGGCTTTCCGATGGGGACGCCCCCCTCATTTACCTGGCCTTTGATGGGATAAAAGGTGGTGAATGTGGTGTTTTCTGTGGGGCCGTAAACGTTTGCCAGCCGTGTGTCCGGCAACAGACGCAGGGCCTTCTCAATATGGGGCACCGACATGACTTCCCCGCCGGTAAACAGCTGTTTTACACCGCCCAGGGCCTCGGGATGTTCATCCATCAGGAGATTGAACAAACTGGTGGTCAGGAACAACAGGCTAATTTTTTCCCGTGCCAGAACAGCGGCCAGGGACGCCAGGTCTTTTTGTCCGGGGGGCATCATCACAAGCCTGCCGCCGTTGAGCAGGGGCCCCCAGATCTCAAGGGTGGCTGCATCAAAGGAAAGGGGGGCATATTGCAGGAAAACCTGTTCCGAATCCAGGGTGGCGTAATTCGTATCTTTCACCAGCCGTACCACGGCCTGGTGGGGGATCAGCACCCCTTTGGGCTGTCCGGTGGAGCCCGATGTGTAGTTTACATAGGCCGCGTCCGTGGATTCGCACCTGACTGCCGGATTGTCTGCGGACAAAGATAGCAAATCAATGTCATCCAGGCAGACCAGCCGGTCTTCCGGCATATGCCCATTAAATCGGGCTTTGAACCCGGTTGAGGTCAACAGAAGCCGTGCCTCACTGTCTTCCAGCATATACCGGATACGCTCTGCAGGATAATCCGGGTCAACGGGCAGGTATCCAGCACCTGCTTTGAGGATTGCCAGCAGGCCGATGATCATCTCGAAAGAGCGGTCAACAGAGATGCCGATCAATGGGTATTGGGTATTGGGGTTCCCGGATTTGACGGATTTAACAGGGTAACGGTCCATCAATTCCATTAAATGGCGGGCCAGTTGATTTGCGCAATGGTTGAGCCGGCTGTATGTCAGTTGTTCAGATTCATGCACCAGGGCAACGGCATCAGGGGTTTGTTCAGCCTGTTGTTCAAACAGACCGACAATGCTTTCACTTCCGGGATAATCCGTTTTTGCCCCACACCAGTCCAGGAGACATTGAATCTCCTTTCGGGTGAGCATGGGCAGGGCTCGGATATCCCGGTCCGGCTGCACCGCAACACCTTCCAGGAGCTTCTGCAGATGTTCGGTCATCCGGTGTGCGGTTTCAGGGAAAAAGAGGTCCGCATTATAGCTTAAGATACCGGTGAGGGTCTCGTCATCGTCCTCAAAGGTAAGGGAGACATCGAACTGCCCTTCCATCTGGGCAATGGGAATATTCCGTGCCAGGACACCGTCCGCCTCGAACCGTTTCGGGATGAGCCCGATGGTTTCATAGGCGAGAAAGGCCTGGACCAGCGGTGGATAACTTTGATCCCGAACGATTTCCAATTGTTCCAAAAGCTGTGGAAACGGGTAAGGCTGATGGTAAAGTCCGCTGAGCACCTGCCGCTGGGTCTGTGCCGCTTTTTCTCTGAATGATGCCGGTGTTTCTTTAGGAAAACCGGCATGCACCACCATCGGGCAAACCAGGTATCCCACCATGTCGTCGAATGCAGCACGGCCGCGGACTGTGGACGTGGGAACCCCCACCAGGATATCCTCCTGGCCGGTGTACCGGTGCAACAGGACCTGAAAGGCGGTGAGCAGCAGGCTGAACAGGGAACAGCGTTCCCGGCGGGCCAATTCCCTGAGCCCCCCTGTATCCGGCATGGTAAATCTGAGGGAGGCACCGTTAAAGGTCTGCTTCCGGGGACGTGGCCGGTCCGTGGGCAATTGGAGAATGGCGGGTTTACCGGCCAGTTGCCGCTGCCAATAGGCCGCTGTTTTTTCACCGGTGGCACTTTCCAGCCGCTCTTTTTCCCACCGGATGAAATCGGTGTAATCTGAGGTCGGGGGGGGTAATTCCGCCGCTCTGCCCTGTATTTCTGCGCTGTAAAGGTCACAGAGTTCCTGGCCGAGTATGGCCAGAGACCGGGCATCCCCGGCAATGTGGTGAAGTCCCAACAGAACCAGCGAACCTTTATCGGCCCCGGGAAATACATCCACCCGGAACACGCCCTCTTCCAGGACAAAAGGTTTTTTGGATATCCGGTATACCTCTTCCATTACCGCAGCCTCATCTAATACAGCCCCATCCGGCCCGGCAACATCCCGCAGGCAAAACTCGATTTCCCTGCGGTGATCCACCCATTGGTAAGGCACCCCGTCCTTTTCACACAGGCGGCTTTTCAATATCCCATGGCGGCCGGTGAGTTTGGTTACAACCAGCCGGAGCCTTGCCGGATCCAGACCGGTTTCAAACCGGAGAAGCAGCGCGGTATTGTAGGCAGCGCTCTCAGGGGCATCACGGTAAATGAACCACAGGGCCTGTTGTCCGGCCGACAAGGGGATCAGATCCCGGGTTTCGGCAACAGGTGCTACTAAAGAAGAGGTGTCGTTCATGGTGGCATCCATAGATCTATGGGGTTAACGATCGGAGCTACGCACTTTTTTGCCGGACAAAGGCGGTCAAGGCATTGACCGACATAAAATGCTCCGGAACGATATCCCCGTCATCAATGGCGATACCGCAATTCTCCTCAAGATAAGAAACCGTGTTAATGATGGCTAACGAATCCATAAATCCGGCGTCAATCAGATTGTAATCGTCGTCGAAGCCTTCCGGTAACTGCCCTTTCAGGCACTGGTCGAGAATGTATTGGCTGAGGGTCTGGTGTAGGTTCATTTGTATCTATTGTATCTGTTTATTGTTTTTGCTTATGGTTTAAGGTGACGGGGTGATGAGTTTCAGTGTATCTGCGTTACGGATACGTTTCCCGCTGGCGGTTCGGGTGATGGCAGATACCCATTGGAAATCCACAGGGATTTTATACCCGGCCAGGTGGCGATTGCAGTAGGCCTTTAACTCTGTCTCAGTGGGGTGTGGTTCATCATCAGCCCCCACCAGGTGGGCCATGGCTGCCTCCCCGGTCCGGTGGGCGGAGATTCCGAACACACAGGCCGACCGTATGGCCGGATGGCGTTCAAGTATGGCTTCCACCTCCTGGGGGAAGAACTTCATTCCCGCCACGCTGATCATCTCTTTGCTGCGCCCGACAATGGTGAGGAATCCGTCTTCATCCATGACACCCAGATCCCCGGTTGCCAGCCAGCCGTTGTTTTGTGCAAGGATGTCGGCACGGGGCTGCCAGGGGGTGTAATAGGCATCCAGCAGCCCGGGGCCGTTGAGCTGGATTTCGCCGGCGGCTTGCCCCTGGTCCTGATCCTGATCCTGGCCCTGATCCTGGTCCTGGTCCCGATCCTTGTCCGGATGCGTCTTCAGTCTGATGTCATAGGCTGCCAACGGTCTTCCCACAGAGCCCTGCTTTTCACGGGGCTGGTGGAGATTCATTGCGGGCAGTCCGATTTCAATTATGCCGTAGGTTTCATTCAGGGGCAGTCCGAAGCGCCGGAAAAAAGTGTCGGCAAGTTCCGGTTTCAGGCGGGTGGTGGTGGCGATGGCCAGGCGCAGCCGCGGTAGGGTGAGACCGCTGCGGTCATGGGTCATCAGCTCGTAATGGGGTGGTGCGCCGTAAATCATGGTGGCATCGTGGTGATTCGCAGCCTGCAGAATACTGACGCCAAAGGCGTTTTTAGGGAAGATCATGGTGGCACCGAAAGAGAGGTAAGCCACGATGGAGACCGCAAAATGGTAGGCCATGGAAAGCAGCCATACGATGCGGTCCTCCGGGCCGATGCAAAGTCCCTGATTGGCGGCGTGAATCCGTTCCGAAATGGTTTCATGGGACAGGACCACCCCTTTGGCCTTCCCGGTGGTACCGGATGTAAAACGGATAAATGCCGGATTCAGTCCGGCCAGCGCCGCCGGTGGGTCGCATTGGGGTGTGACGGGGTAAAGGGTTGCCAGATCTGTCAGACGCGTCGTCTCGCTGATGACGAAAGGCTGAAAAACACCGCCGGTTCCGGCGGGGGAAATCACCTGATCAATGGAGATATGTTTCAGTATCCCCCGCTTTTCTTCATCCGCAAGCTCTGCGGGAATCGGGGTGACGGAAACACCGCAGGCCCAGAGGGCGTAGGTCATTGCGATGTAATCCGTTCCGCTGGGGACGTGCAAACCGATATTCATCCCTTTGACAACACCGGCGGTCTGGAGTCTCTCGGTCAGATGGCGGATGTTCCGGTGCAGATCCCCGTATGTGATACAGGTGTCTTCTCCCAGAATGACGGGGTGGTCTGGATTTGCATCGGCCTGCTGAAAAAAAAGGTCGGCCAGATTTAATGTCATGGGTTACGCCGTCTCCCTTTCTTCGCTGTCTTTTGTGATCGCCTGAACGAGTCCTTCGCCCATGGCCCAACAGGTCCCGACAACTCTGGCGGACGCCTGGGCGCGGGGTTCCGCAGACAAGCATTTGCCCGCGGTGAACAGGTTGGTCACCCCGCTGACTGTCAGGGCACCCATGGGGATCTCATACCGATGACCGGGCGGGAAGTATTCCAGGTTCACCCCCTTTTCCGCATCCCAGTATTCGATGGGCCAGCAGGCCTGGCAGACGGCATCCGGAAACCTGCGTCCCGCTTTGATATCGGTTTCAGTCAGGGTGTAATCCCCGTCCACCCGGCTGCCGTTGCGAATTCCCAGTCGGCCCCCGGCATCCATAACGGCCCGGCTGAATTCGGGTTCGGATTGAAGAAAGGACAGCAGTTTCTCAGCAACCGTTTCCATATGGGCTGAATTAAAATCAGCGGGTTTCAGGTTAAACTTCACATAGACTTCGTCGGGATAGACACCGCTGTCCAGCCAGATCGATGCACATTCCCGGGGCAGTTTACCCGCGCCCGCCGCTTTGCGGATGCGCAGCAGCAGGGCAACGCTTTTGGGAAACGCAACCGCCTCCGGTGTCACCCCCCGCAGGCGGACAATCATTCCGCCAAGGGCATCATCCCCGGTGGTCTCTTCCCGTTTTTCCCCCTGTTGAGCCTGGCGAATCAGGTGAACCACCTCGGCGTTACCGGTGGTATCAATAACCGTATGGGGACAGAGTGTCCCGGGGTGTCCGCTGCCGTTGGCGGTGGTGATTTTGTCTATGATACCGCCACTCACAGAGATGTCCGTAATACGGGTGTGGGTGCGGATGTCAATACCGGGGGTTTCGGCAATCCATTCACGGATGACTTCGGTGTACACTTCGGGATCAACGCTGAGGGTCCAGGTTTTTCCGATCCGCCGTTTCCGGGTATGGGGGCTTGCCTGGCTGAGCCGCTGGGCAAGCTCCACGGGCAGTCCGGGGTTCAGGAATTCTCCCTCATCATCATACAGGCCCCCCAGGGTATGGATGAGGGTTTGGGATACGGTGCCCCCGGGTTGCCCGGATTGTTCGATGAGCACCACCTCTTCCCCTTGTGCCGCGGCCGTCAGGGCGCATGCCGTACCGGCAGCACCGGCCCCCACAATGACGATGGGCTTTTTCGGAGGTGTATGGGACGGGCCGGCATCGGTGACACCGGAACCATCAGGGCCATCTGTTTCCGGCGCGGTGCCGTCCCGCTTCATTTCCATCAACGGCAGCATGGCATTGCCAATGGCGGTTGAACCCAGGCCGAAGTGGATGCACATGGCGGTCAGGATATCCATCTTGGCCAACACTGAGCCCAGTAATACAGTACCCATGCCAAGATAACAGATTCCCAGACTCCGTTTGAGATTCTTTTCCAGCCGGCGGGATATGTCCAACAGGTCATTCAGGCGGTGAAGGTCGGGATCGGTCAATATAATATCGGCCACATCCGTGGCAAGGGTCGTTGCCCCCCTCAGGGATATGGAAAGGTCGGCCTGCTGCATGGCAATGGCATCGTTCACACCATCGCCGATAAAACAGACGGTGCGCCCTTCAGACCTGAATTGCCCCACGATATCGGCTTTGTCCTCCGGCAGCACTTCCGCGAACACATAGTCGGCACCCAGTTCTTTGGCCAGATTTTCCGTGGGGGCCGCATGGTCGCCCGAAACGATACCGATATGCTTGATCCCCTTTTGACGCAGGGTGTCGAACACCCTTCGCACGTCAGGCCGGATGGTGGCACCGAGTTCAATGAGTCCGGCAACGTCCCGGTTAATGGCAACCATAACCAGGGACCGGCCCTGGGCAAAAATATCCTTCTGTCGGGAAAGGGTGGCCTCGCTCAGGGAAATGCCTTCGGTTTCCAGGAACCGGGCACTGCCCACATGAATGGTCTGATCCCGGTATTTCACCACGATACCGAATCCCTGCCGGTAGTCGATATTGTCCAGATTTTCAACATCCAGACCGGTTTCCTTTGCGTACCGGACAATGGCCCTGGCAATGGGGTGGGTCAGTTGGTGCTCGGCCAGGGCCGCATAGAAGAGGATCTCTTTTTCCCCGTATTCCGGATGCACACAGTGCAGATGACGAACCGTTAATTCCCCGTCGGTGAGGGTACCGGTCTTGTCAAACAGGAAGGTGTCGATGGTGCTGATCTGTTCGAGGCATTGTCCCTGCTTGACCAGAATCTGGCGATGGGAGGCCAGGGACTGATAGTTGATGGTGGCCAGGGGTGCCAGCAGGCGAATGGCCTGAATCGTGTTGCCGCTGAGGATAACCATGGCCCCCACCGGACCGGAGATCAGGAGTCCTGCGCCGGCCATGGCAAGGAAGGGGAGGTTCGCTTTTTCGGCCAGTTCTTCCCCGCGCAGCTGGGTTTGGGTTTTACCTTTCAAAGAATCCGCCAGAATTTTTCCGATCCGGCCGATGGCTGTGTCGTGTCCCGACTTTTCAACCCTTACCTGAAGCTGCCCCGTAAGAATCAGTGTGGAAGCGAACACGGGTTCTCCCATCCCCTTTTCAACGGGATAGGATTCCCCGGTGAATGCGTGTTGATCCACACTGGCCATACCGGATACCACCTCCCCGTCTATGGGAATGGTCTCACCGGCCCGGATGGTCAGTAGATCCCCCTGGCGGACCGCTTCCAGCTCCGTTTCCAGCTCAACACCGTCTTTGACGATCCACACTTTTTGGTGGGGATCAAAAAGGCTGTCCAGAAGATTGCTCGTCAGCTTCTTTTCTGCGGTTTCACTGGCTTTGGCCGCAACGGCATCCCCGGCGTAGGCAAAGCCCAGACCGATACCGGCCGTGATGTAACGGCCCGATCCCAATAATAAAAGGTTGCCGGTACCCATTAAAAAGTGGCTGTCGATCCGGCGTTCTTTGAGCAGGTGTTCCCTGATGCCGTGTTCCACCCGCCGGTAGAAGGGAAACATGGTATAGGCGTATGTGGCCACATTGAGAAGGGTGAAGGCCGGGGACATATATCGCAGGATTGCAGTGCCCATGGTGACGCCGGTCATGATCTGATAATGGCGACGTTGTTTTGCTGCGATCTCCCGCGGATCTAAGGGAGGTTTTTCATCTTTCGGCGCTTCAGGCGTTTCCGGTTCCCGGGCTGTTTCGTCCGTTTCGCCCGTTTCAACCGTTTCATGCTTGCCGGCCTGCTGTGCCGCAGCACTCTCTTTTTGTTGCGGTTTATCAGCTACAAATTTCTCATAAAGCCTGTAACCGGCGTAAGCAATCACTACGGCAGTAAGATCTAACATAGGCGTTCCTTATGGTACTACGCTTCGTGCAAAAGATTACAAAAGATCTGACTGTGTACTTATATCCCAATCGAATAAGATGATGGGTGATTTAAAAACAGGCGGGGGGCTTTGTCAAGATAAAGTTTGGATAGTGCCGGGGGCAATGCAGGGAAGACATCTAAAGACCATAGGGCAACATATAAATGATATTGCCTTTTCTTAAAATCATCCCCCGCAGGGCAACCAACAGCGGGGAATGATTCCTTCGGTTAAAACGACAGGCAGGTCAGGACTGAGCCTGGGCGGAGAGCCCTGGAATCCTTTGGATCAGGAGCAGCAAGTAAAGGCCGACACCCACCCCAAGCCCCCAGGCCGGTCCGAACTTCGCGATGACCATGCCCACGAAGAATGCGTACCCCTGGGCAGCCGGGGTTGTCACCATGGAGATGGCGATATAGGCGCAGGCAAATCCGGTGAGAATCAGCGTAATGGACAGGGCCACGGCCAGCAGGGGTTTCATGAAGGTCACCACGGGCACCAGAAAGATGAGGATAAAGGCCGGCCAGTACCAGTTGAAGGTGCCGGAGAACATAGAATCCAGGTTCTTCCGGCCGGATTTATACCGCTCGGTCAGGAATACGTGCACCCCGGTCCAGATGGGACCGTGCAGGGGGATAAACGGGCCTGCCGTCAGCAGGTGCCCCATATTACGAACGAACAGAATGATATGGCTTTTGGTGTTGTCCCGTTCGATGACCTCATCGGTTCTCTCTTTACCGGCCTGCTCCAGCAGGGTATTGGCCAGAACCAGGTCCCCGAATACAAAGATGTAGATCATCAACGCCAGGGGAAAGGCCTTGGCATACACCGCCATTTCCGGCCATCCCACGGTAAACGGGGAGACGGCCTGGATGTATGCGGCAACCTGGGGGATATGAAACCCGGTTTTTATGTCAAAGGTCAGTTCTCCGGTTATGGGGCCCACCACAGCCGCCACCAGAAACCCCACCAGGAGCGCCATGGACCCGATGAGATTCAACACCCGGCTCTTTTGTTTGGCCCGGGTGAACCAGATGGAAAACATCAGCAGAAAGACCACGGCCCAAACCACCGGCAGGGTGACGGGCATTTTTGCCATACGGCCGAACTCCGCATTAAACGCCGCAATGGAGCCCCCGAAGATGATGGCGGCCCGCAGTTCCACCGGCACCCATTTGAAAAACCGGCTCCCCAATCCTGTCAGGGCGAAAAACAAAAAGATGGCGGACAGGCAGACCGTCACCGCCATCATGGCATGGATGGCCGGCACCCCGGTCTCAAAGGTTCCCAAAAACGCCATGACCAGGGGGAGCGCAGGTGTGATCCACCCGGGTGCATAGGGTTCTCCGCAGACCACGGTGGGGATCACCCACAACCAGAACAGCTGAATCAGAACCACCGCCCAAGCCACCTCAAAGGGCACCTGGAAATACTTCATGGTCAGGGCCGCCACCACCCCGCCAGTGGCGGTGGTCAGCAGCCCCCCCTGAATGATCTCGGGCAGTGAAAAATCCACATGAACCCCGGGTATCCGGCTCGTAAACTTTCCCCATTTCAGACCGGGCTGGACTGCGCCGTGTTCTCTTTGAATTGCCATTGATGCCTCCTCTTTGCTTTGGGTTATAAAATCGGGTTTCCCCGGAACGAACCGAAATGATCGTACATGCTTGCCGGGGCCGGTTAGGGTGACGGCAGTGGGAATACCGGTGTGAGATGAGATCAGGCGTTGGATCCCTATACGCCAAACATGTACCCTTTTTTATTGCGGTTTTGATGGAGGATAAATCGGTGAATTCCCGAAGTATTTGTATGACAGGGGCGTATTTTTGCGTAAGTAGATGACCTACACGTATTGAAGAAGAATTTAAATTAATAATTCCAATTGGCATTTTCACCCTGTTAAAGATCTCTTTGCTTGACAGAAAAAGCTCCCCCCTTTACGATCTCAGCGGAACCGAAAAATGAGGAGAGAAATGTGGAGGGGCTTGAAGCAGTCGATATCAGTTTCGGGGATTTCCACCCTCTATTAAACGCCATGGATCAGGGCGTTTTGATTGTCGATAGAGCGGGTACAATCGTTTTCTGCAATGATTACCATTGTCGAATGGATGGCCTCAAAGCCGCTGATATTCTGGGGAAAAAAATAGTCGACGTCTATGAGCTTGACGATAAATCAAGCCTTTTGATGCGGGCGGTTCGTTCGGAAACCGCCCTTCACAACATGCCCCATATCTACGAGGCGAGAAACGGGAAATTTGTTAACGGTATCAATAATATTTTTCCTTTGATCAAGCACGGCAAAGTAATCGGTGCCATCTCTTTTGTCAAAGAATATGAATATCTTGACGGCTTGATCAACACGGTGGGAAACACTAAAAAACGCCCGTTATTAGTCAATTCCACCCGGTTCTGTTTCGATGATATTATCGGCCGGGCACCGGCCATGAAAGATGCCGTTAAAAAGGCCAAAATGGCATCCAATTCAACGTCCCCGGTGATGTTCTACGGCGAAACCGGTACGGGAAAGGAACTCTTTGCCCAGTCCATCCACAACTACAGCCGCCGTAAAAACGCCAACTACATGGCCATCAACTGCGCAGCAATACCGGAGACGCTTCTTGAAGGCATTCTATTTGGTTCCACCAAGGGAGCGTTTACGGGTGCCAAGGAAAAACCCGGGCTGTTTGAACAGGCAAACGGGGGGACCTTATTTCTGGATGAAATCAATTCAATGCCCATTGGCCTTCAGGGCAAACTGCTTCGCGTGATTCAGGAGAAGCGGGTCCGGCGGGTGGGGGCTGAGCAGGAAATCCCTTTGGACGTGAAGATCATCAGCTCCACCAATGTTCATCCCTATCGCGCCATTGACGACCAGGCCCTGAGAAAGGATCTTTTTTTCCGCCTGGGGGTCGTGCTGATCACCATTCCCCCTTTGGCCGACAGAACCTGTGACATCAATGCGCTGGTGCGCCATTTTATCCGGAAGTACAATACGGGCATGGGCACCGGGGTCCAGCGCATATCCACCAAGGTCAGGGAGATGTTCAAAACACATACCTGGCCCGGAAATGTCAGGGAACTGGAAAACGCCATTGAAGGTGCCATGAACATGGTGGGAGATCGAAAGACCATCAGAGTCGCCCATTTGACCTCGGAATTTCATCTCCCCGAAAGCGGGAGGGACAGACGGATGTTTCCTGTGGAGAGCAATGGCATGGCAGAACCCCGGTTACCCGAGCCGTCCCAGTCACACACCTTCACCTCGCCCCCCTCTGATCAGGTCCAGAAGCAGAATCCCGAGGCCGACCTGGAAAAAGCAATGATCGAGGCAGCGTTGGTAAAGCACCGGGCCAACGTCTCAAAAGCTGCCGGAAGACTGGGGATGTCAAGGCAATCCCTGCATCGTAAGATGAAAAAATACGGGATCGATAGAAATCAAATCCTGGCGCATCTCGAGATCACCGCCATTGAGAATGCATTGACCGCCGGGAAAGGAAATATTTCCCTGGCAGCCAAACACCTTTCCATTTCCCGGCAGTTACTCTCCTATAAAATGAAAAAATACCGCATCCATCGACACGGGTTTACAGAATAGAACAATAGAAGCTATCCCGTTTTAAACGCAGTCCGCACCGCATCAAATCCGAAAAGGAATGTAACACGCTTTCGCAAAAAATTGATATTTATGTTCTCGACCACTCCTTTTCATACCGTTACATTTATTTTCTTATTGCGCACCATTTCTTTTCACCCAAACGTTTCCAAACGCCAACCGAAAAATACATAACACACTAAAATATAAAGACTATCAACCAAAACATACGTACTCAAAACGCATTTGGCACATGAGTTGCTAACATACAAGAATACAGTTCTTTTTTTAACCCGGCCCGTTTTTGGGGCCAAACACAGATGAAAAGGAGTGTATTACCATGAACGAAAACGTTTCGACGGCTGTCCCGCCCGTTTCCGGTAAACGGTTTTCCGGTTTTTTAAATTTTGAGTTGGAAAAACGTCTTTTCTGGCCCCCTGCCATCCTGATGGTGGCTCTTCTGCTGGTGGGTGTCTTTGACCAGGAGTTGTTTAAATCCGGTGCGGATGTGCTTTTGAAAGGCACCATCGACTATTTCGGCTGGATGTACCTGCTCTTTGTTTTCGCCTTTTTGATTTTTGTCGTGGGCATTGCCTTTTCATCTGCCGGTAGCATCCGCCTGGGGGGTAAAGATGCTGTACCCGTTTTAAGTTACTGGAACTGGTGGGCCATTGCATTGTGCGCAGGTATTGGTGTGGGAATCATCTTTTGGGGCGTTGCCGAACCCCTATACCATTACTACGGTCCCCCCAACCTTCTGGGGGCTGAGCCGAAAACACCGGCGGCAGGCATTGCTGCAATGGAGATTTCTTTTCTTCACTGGACCTTTCATCCCTATGCCATCTACGCGGTTTTCGGGCTGGCCATTGCCTATGCCGCCTATAACATGGGCCAGCCCCTGAAGGTGAGCTCCGCACTTTTTCCCATTCTGGGAGACAAAGTTAACGGTCTTCCCGGTACCATTGTGGACTGTACCTGCCTGTTCGCCATGGTGGGATGTGTGGTCCCCTCCATGGGGTTCGGCACCATGCAGCTGGCATCCGGCCTGGAATACCTGCTGGGTATACCCACGGGCAACTGGACCTACGCCATGATCATTATCCTGATTACCCTGGCCTACACCATTTCAAGCTACACCGGTCTTCAAAAAGGGATCCGGTTTTTGAGCAGCCAGAACGCCAAGCTCTTTGTGGGATTTTTAATCTTTGTATTCATTACCGGCCCCACTGTCTATTTCCTCAATCTGATGGTTGATGCACTGGGGGGCTTTTTTAACAATGCGGTTTCCCTGTCCCTGTGGGCCGATGCCTTTAAGCAGGGTGACGGTTGGAACGGCAGCTGGACCGTATTCTACTGGGCCTGGTGGCTGGCCCTGGCCCCTGTTCTCGGGGTATTTCTGGCCAAGATTTCCTATGGCAGGACCATCCGGGAATTCGTCATCGTCAACGTGATGGCACCCGCCCTGTTCGGCCTGGCCTGGTTTGTGGTTTTCGGCGGGGGTGCGGTCTATCTTGAAAATGTTGTGGGTGCCGATCTCATGGGGCTGATCAAGGAAAAAGGCGTGGCCTTCTCCATGTATGGCTTTCTTGAGCAGTATCCCCTGGCCGCCCTGACCATTCCCCTGGCCGTACTGACCCTGTTCATCTCCTTTATTACCCTGGCCGACTCCGCCACCTCCGCCATTGCAGAGATCTGCACCAAAAAGAGTCCGGGCGGAGAACCGCCGGCCCCCCTGAAAATTTTCTGGGGCGCGGCCCTGGGCGGCATGACCCTCTTGTTTCTCGTCATTGCCGGCACCACCGGCACCAAGGCCCTGCAGACCACCAGTATTGTTGTGGGGCTGCCCATTGTCATCATTGAAATGCTGGCCCTGATTTCGATCCTCGTCGCTCTCCACAGGAGAAAGGCGAACAATCAGGCATAGCCCTTTGTCTATCCGGGCAGGCCACATCCCTGCCCGGAAAAACAACCACCCCATGGAGAACGCAATGAAAGACGCGCTGAACATTATCCACAACGCCTCAATGGAGATCCTTGAAACCTGCGGTATAAAATTCGGATCCCCCCGGATCGTTATGCGGTTTAAAGAAAATGGATGCAGAACCAAGGGAGACATTGTTTATTTTAAACGGGAACAACTGATGGAATGGGTGGGAACCGCACCCGCATCCTTCATCCTCCACGCCCGCAATCCCGAACACGACATGGTACTCGGGGGAGACACCTCCTATTACGCCCCGGGGTACGGTGCACCTGCCGTCATTGATCCGGACGGATCGAAACGGCCGGCAACATTCAACGATTACTACAGATTTGTCAAACTGGTTCAGGCCTGTGAGCACTTCCACATCAACGGCGGTATCCTGGTCCAGCCGTCGGACCTGGATGCGGATACCGCCTTTGCGTCCATGCTCCATGCCGCCATGGTTTTGTCGGACAAATGCCTGATTGCCGGCGGGGGCAGGGCCGGAGAAAATGAAATGGTTCTTGAGATGATCTCCATTCTGGCAGGCGGCAGGGAACGGCTGGCGGAAAAACCGAGGATCATTGCCCTGGTCAATACCACAAGCCCCCTGATGATGGACTCCCATTCCCTTGACACCCTGGAAACCTATGCCCTGGCAGGCCAGCCCGTGATGATCACTCCGGCCACCATGGCGGGGACCACCGGCCCCGTCACCCTGGCCGGCACCATTGCCATGGCCAATGCCGAGTCCCTTGCCGGTATCGCCCTCACACAGCTTATCCGGCCCGGAACACCTGCCGTATACGGGTTCCAATGCGATACGGCGGATATGCGATTCGGCTCCATCGGCAGGGGCTCCGCCGAAGGGGCACTCTGCTTTACCTACGGCGCCGCGCTGGCAAAACACTACGGACTGCCCTGCCGGGGTGGGGGCAGTGTAACCTGCGCCAAGAGCGTCTCGGCCCAGGCCGGCTACGAAGGCATGATGACCCTGATGGCCTCCCGGCAGGCCAGGATGAACCTGATGATCCACAGCGCCGGAATGATGGATGCGGATGCGGCCATGTCCTATGAGAAATTCATTTGCGATCTGGAGATCATCGGCATGGTGGAGCGGTTTGCCCGGGGGGTAGAGGTTTCTGAAGACAGCCTTGCCCTGGAGGTGATCAAGGCCGTTGGCCCTGCCGGTGAATTCCTCACCCATACGCACACCATGGCCCACTGCCGGAATGAATCATGGGTGCCCGGCATCGGACTGAGAGGCCATATGGGAACCGATGATCCCGACGGTACCTTTGCGGACAATATTTCAAAACGGCTTGCCTCAATGATCGATAGCCGTGAGGTTCCCGAGTTATCCGGTACGGCCAGGGAAGAACTTGACCGTTTTGCCGCAGCAAAGGGGATCCCCACCTTCAACGGCTGAAATTATCCCAATTTTACTTACGCGACTTATTTGAAAGGAATACCCATGCAGTTTGAACGAATGTTCACCACCATTGACACGCACACCTGCGGAGACCCCACCAGAACCGTGACCGGGGGAATCCCCGTGATTCCCGGGACAACCATT
>JAKSBB010000508.1 GCA_022361315.1 Desulfobacterales bacterium | reverse complement strand
GGGATGTGTATATTTTTGTCCAGGTTAAACCCGTTTTGTGTGCTGAGCTGATTGACCACAGCTACAGCGCCTTTTTCCAGGGCCTGTTTCAGTCCGGCTGTAATGTCTGCTGTGGACAGGCCTGCCACAGATCCGATCGTATTGTTACCACTGCTGCCGCCGCTGTTCAGGGAATCCAGCAGTTTGGTGCCCTGGTTGAGCCAGTCGGTACCCGCCAGTGCGAACGATCCCGGACTCCACATGAGTATCACAGCCGTCAATATACCTGCCATTAATCGTTTTTTCATCTCTCCCCCTTAGTTGAACAGCCCTTTAATCAGGCTTTTGGCCTTGTCTTCAACCGACTCCTGCTTGCCGTCATTTGTTGTACCACCACCCTTAAGGAGATTTTTCAACCCTTCTTTGTCCGTGGGTAACTGGTTACCGATCATGGCCTTAAGGTCCGGCCGGATCTTGGGCTGGGCATAGGTGCCGGTGATCAGCAGCGGAATCAGCAGGCCAGAGCGATCCTTGGTATCCCCCTGCCCTTTCAGGGTGGCCACCAGCTTGGGATCCACCCGGAAATCCAGATCTTCTTTCACCAGGTTGGTCTTACCTTTGGCCCCCAGCCGCAGCAGCGGAGAACTCAGGCTGGCGCCGGGGATGGAGACCAGACCTTTGCTCGCCGTATAAGGAATTTTAAGCTCGGCAAAATCGGTTTTCGGTTTTGCCGTGGGGTTTTCCGCCATGCCCAGGCCGGAAGCGGCGTTTCGTATGGTACCGGCAATATCAATACCCACAATGGCCCCGTCCGTAAAGGTCAGTTCGCCTTTGCCGCCCAGGGTCTTTTTAATGAGTTCAGGGGTATCTCCCGTCATTGCCAGGCCGGCATCAGCAGCCAGGGTGCCTTCGATGACCTCTTTGGCTGCGGCATCCTTTATCATGGGGCCGGCCTGGATGCCGGCAAGCTTCAGGGTTACGGCGGTTTTCGGCGTGTTCTTGCGTACATCCACCCGCGCCTTTAGCCCGGCCGTTCCCTGATACAGGTCCATGGAGAAGGGATCAAGATCAAACACGCCGTTCCTGCCCTTGAGATGCACTTTAACATTGGCCATTTTCATATTGGCCACCTTGAGATTACCTATGGTGGCTTTGCCGTCCAGCACCATTTTCCGCAGGGGGGCGTAATCCGTCTTGGCCTTTTTCCCCGAAGACTGCGCCTGCTTGTCATCTTTAGCTGCCTGCTTTTGGGCCGATGGCGGCAGGTACCGGTCCACATCAATGGCGTCCAGCTTCAGGTCAAATGCCAGATCAGGTTTTTGGAAATCTTTGGCGTTCGCGCTAAAAGTCAGGGTGGAATCATCCAGGGTCATGCTGCCACCGGAAACGGAAACCGCTCCGGCGTCCCCTTTTATCCCGGCCTTGAACACGACCTTGTTCAATACGGAGGGATCCGTTGTTTCCACTGGAAAGGGCTGTCCCAGGGCTTCAAACAGTTTTCTGGGTGAAAAGGGCGCCAGATCGACGGCCAGATCAAATTTCTGGGCCGTGGCCGGCTGAATAAGCTTTCCTTTCAGGCTCAATTCCAGGGCATCCAGGGCTTTTACCATCAGATCCAGTTTGATATCGCTCTTACCGGGTTCCGTACCGATGGGACCGGCCGTACCGGAGAGAGACAGGGGCTTGCCGTTGAGCGTTGCGCTGAAGTCAACCGTCACCGGTTTGTCTAAGCTGATATCCTTAAGATTCAGATTCAGATCGGCGATTTCCGTCACGCTCCCGGCCGTCATATCATTGAAGGAAAGCTGACCGCCGGTAATGGAAAAGGTCCCCACCATAAGAGAACTGATGGGCATCCCGCCTTCGGAAGGTGTCGTCTGGGTCCCCTTTTCTGGGGCCGGAGCCGTTGCTGTCCCGGTGGGACCGATACCTTCCCAATTGCCCCTGCCCGCTTTATTCTTCACCAGCCGGATCTGTGGAGAATCCATGAGAAAGGTGTCCACCTGGATCTGTCTGGACAGCAGGGGCATCACCTTGAGTCTGACTTCAAACCGCTTGACGGAAATCATCTGATCGCCGTCAAAGCCGTCGGCGTTGCCCAGAGCCAGATCGGACAATTGCACCCCCACCCACGGAAAAACGGACAGCTTGATCTCATCCCCCATGCTGAAGGTACGTCCGGTCTGCTTGGTCACCAGGGCCTCAATCTCAGGTTTATACTTCTGAACGTCCACAAACATCGGGACAAGAACCACCGCCCCGACGATGAGAACCACCACTACACCCAGGGCGATGCCGCCCCACTTCATCACTTTACCCATGCGTATTCTCCACAGACGGTTCGTAATGGTTTATGCCAGGGCGTCAAGGGCGGCCTGGTAATCGGGTTCTTCCTTGATTTCCGGTACCAGCTGGCTGTGAACCACCTTTCCGGCCTCATCCACAACCACCACGGCCCGGGCAGTCAGACCGGCCAGCGGCCCGTCCAGAATCCCCACACCGTAGTCCTTACCGAAATCCGGATTCCGGAACACGGATGCCGTGATCACGTTTTCAATGCCTTCGGCACCGCAGAACCGGGCGTGGGCAAAGGGTAAATCCCCTGAGACACATACCACCACTGTATTATCCAGAGAGGCGGCCTGTTCGTTGAACTTTCTTACCGAGGTGGCACACACCGGGGTGTCAACGCTGGGAAAAATATTGAGTACGACCCGCTTTCCTTTGAGATCTTCAAGATTGCAGTCGGACAGGTCCTGCTGTACCGCTGTGAAATTTTTAGCCTGGGCATCTTTACCCGGGAATTCCCCTGCCAGTTGAACCGGATTTCCACCTAAATTCGTAGTCGCCATGAATCGTCTCCTTTTTTTATAAATTACTACTTTGATTTTTGAACTGCTGCCCACATTAGAATTCGGGCAATTTCGTGTGCTGTCGGAACATCTTTTTTACATTGTAATGGCTCGGCCGGCTTTTTCAAGGCAAGGCAGTGTAAGATTTCGCAGGCCTGGTTACTACTCTATCATTGCTCGCCTTTTTTTCAACGGATTTTTAGATTTTCACCTGCCAATACCACTTTTAACCAAAGGTGAGAATTCAGTGGTTGACACACGCAGAAAAGAGAATTAATCTTAATTGCAAATTATTATCATTTAATATCAGAAAAGCGTTTTCAACAATGCGTCTTGCAAGGGTACATCAAAATATTGTATGGATTAAATCGGATGGGAACATTCCATTTGATCGCAACACGCCTTACCCCATCCGCATCTTATCTGCATTGTTTGTAAAACGAATACTGAATCGCCTCCCGGTGACCCGGAGTATCAACGTAACGGAACAGACACCGGGACAACCATTAACACCAGGAACCACCGGTTTAATTCCCCGGGGGTTGAGTCTATTGTATGGCAAAAGACATCGCATTTTTTTGCCATTTTATTGTGAATCGTTATCACTTAATATTAACTTCTGAAATCACCATAGGAGGGTAACATGTCCAATCAAAGCAAGTGCCCGGTAACGGGCGGCTCACACGGCCAATCCACAGCCAGAGGCACCTCAAACAAAGACTGGTGGCCCAACCAGCTCAACCTTAAAATTCTCCACCAGCACGCCTGCAAGGGCAACCCCATGGACAAGGACTTCAACTACGCGGAAGCGTTCAAAACCCTTGATCTGGACGCCGTAAAAAAAGACCTTTATGCCCTGATGACCGACTCCAAAGACTGGTGGCCCGCAGATTACGGCCATTACGGCCCGCTTTTTATACGTATGGCCTGGCACAGTGCCGGGACCTACCGTACTGCCGACGGCCGGGGTGGCGGCGGTTCCGGCTCCCAGCGCTTCGCTCCCCTCAACTCCTGGCCCGACAACGTCAACCTGGACAAGGCCCGACGCCTGCTCTGGCCCATCAAGCAAAAATACGGCAACAAAATTTCCTGGGCCGACCTCTATATCCTCGCCGGTAATTGCGCCATTGAATCCATGGGGCTGCCCACCTTCGGATTCGCCGGCGGCCGTGAAGACATGTGGGAGCCCGAAGAGGACATCTACTGGGGCTCAGAAGGAGAATGGCTGGAAGACAACCGGTACTCCGGCGAACGGGACCTTGAAAATCCCCTTGCCGCAGTACAGATGGGACTGATCTACGTCAACCCCGAAGGCCCCAACGGCAACCCCGATCCCGTGGCCTCCGGAAAGGATGTCCGGGACACCTTCGGCCGAATGGGCATGGGTGATGAAGAAACCGTCGCCCTGGTGGCCGGCGGCCACACCTTCGGCAAATGCCATGGTGCCGGTTCCGCCGACCACGTGGGCCCGGAACCTGAGGCCGCCGGTATTGAGGAACAGGGCCTGGGCTGGAAGAGCAGTTTCGGTACCGGCAAAGGCGGCGACGCCATCGGCAGCGGCATCGAAGGCGCGTGGAAACCCAAACCGACTCAGTGGGACATGGGTTACCTCAAAGTATTGTTCAAATACGAATGGGAACTGGTCAAAAGCCCGGCCGGTGCACATATGTGGCTGGCTAAGGATGTGGACGACGAGGACATGGTAGAGGATGCAGCAGACCCCACAAAGAAACACCGCCCCATGATGACCACCGCAGACCTTTCCCTTCGCTTTGATCCCATTTACGAACCCATCTCCCGACGTTTCCTGGAGAATCCCGAAGAATTTGCAGATGCCTTTGCACGGGCCTGGTTCAAACTCACCCACCGCGACATGGGCCCCCGGTCCCGCTATCTCGGCTCCGAAGTCCCCGACGAAGAACTCATCTGGCAGGACCCCATCCCCGCTGTTGATCATGAACTGATCAACGATCAGGATGCCGCAGACCTTAAAGCCAAAATCCTGGCATCAGGTCTCACCGTTTCACAACTCGTTTCCACGGCCTGGGCCTCCGCTTCCACGTTCCGGGGTTCCGACATGCGCGGCGGTGCCAACGGTGCCCGCATTCGCCTTGCCCCCCAGAAGGACTGGGAAGCCAACCAGCCGGAACAACTGGCCTCCGTGCTCGAAACCCTTGAAGGTGTCCGGAAGGATTTCAACGACGCCCAGTCCGGCGGTAAAAAAGTATCTATGGCCGATCTCATCGTTCTAGGCGGCTGCACCGGTGTCGAACAGGCTGCCAAAAGCGCGGGGCAGGATGTCACCGTTCCCTTCACCCCGGGCCGCACCGACGCCACCCAGGACCAGACCGACGAATATTCCTTCGCCGTCCTCGAACCAGTATCAGACGGTTTCCGCAACTACCAGAAGGCCAGGTACACCGTCTCCGCCGAAGAACTCCTGGTGGACCGCGCCCAGCTTCTGACCCTCACCGCCCCCGAGATGACAGTGCTTCTTGGCGGCCTCCGGGTCCTGAACGCCAATCACCGCGGCTCCGCCCACGGTGTTTTCACCGAACGGCCGGAAGTTCTCACCAACGACTTCTTCGTTAACATTCTGGACATGGACATGGAATGGAAAGCAACGGATAAAGATGAAGAAATCTTCGAGCTCCGCGACCGCGCCACAGGCGACGTCAAGAGGACCGCCACCCGCGTGGATCTGGTCTTCGGCTCCAACTCCCAGCTCCGGGCCCTGAGCGAAGTCTACGGTTGTGAAGATAACCAGGATAAATTTGTGAGTGATTTTATCGCAGCCTGGGATAAAGTAATGAACCTTGACCGGTTTGAACTTGCCTGATGGTAGTTTAAACAAGTAAGCCCCATATAACCGGGCGTTTCAGTTTACTCTGAAACGCCCGGTTTCGCTGTTCAATTGCTCTGCTGAGAATTCCACATGGTGATATTGCAGCATTCCCAAAACGTCCTCTGGCCGTATAGGATTTTATTTATCCTTAGGAATTTTTATCACGATTTTTGTCCCCAGATCACGCACTGACTCAACAGAGAAATCACCTCTTGTAGTTATAATTCTTTCTTTTAAATCGAGTAGCCCCAAGCCCCCAGTGTTCTTACTTATATTACTATTCAAGTCGATTCCAACACCGAAATCTTCAACTCGAACACAAACATAATTTTCCTCTTCGTATAGTTCGATTTCAGCCCTTTCAGAACAAGAATGTGTGACAATATTCTGTAACAGTTCATTCACCCCACGATATAAAAGTACTTTGCTTGTTTCTGAGACTATAACCGCCTTTTCCGTGTTGTTAATATACTCGAATTTTAATTTATGTAATTCAATATTTCTTTCGATTAAAAAATCAAGGGCTGCACCAATGTCAAAATCCCGTAGAACTTGTGAGCTGAGATCATAAATTATTGTACGGACTTGATGTTCCGAAATTTCTAAATATTTTTGAATAATTTCTAAACTGTTGGTGTCCTTGATTTCCTGAGATTTCCTTAAGGTCTTAATGTTAGATATGCTCAAGGCCAAAGTCTGAGCTACACTGTCGTGAAGTATTGATGACAGCCTATCTCGTTCATTTTGCTCAACTTCTATGAGATGATTATTCAGACTTTTCAGATCATTGGTTCTATCTTTCACCTTACATTCAAGAGTATCATTTAACCTGTGTATTTTATTTGCATATATGAAAAAAAGTGAAACCAGTAGAAGAAGAAATAGTGTAAGTGCATATCCCAATAGGCGGTATGAGAGTATCGTCTTTTTCCATTGATTTGCTCTGATATCAATACCCAATAGGGCATAAACAGACTGAGTCTCTGGATGTCGGATTGCTGCAAATCCTGTCACCCATACTCCCCATTTATCTTTCATGGGCCCTTCAGTAAAAGATTCTCCAGTTTTAAACGCGTCAATAAATTCTTTGGTGGCCTCCTCCCATATCTCTCCTGGGATTACGGCATCTTTTGAATCAGAAGGTTCACTATCCGCTAAGAATACACCTCCCGCTCGATCTTCAGTCAAGCTCATTATATAGACAAATCCCGCTTCAGGCACATGGGTATGAAGTCTTTCCACCTGTCTTTTTATCAATTTATATTCAGTAGATTCGACTTCTTCAGGTATGCCTCTAAGATGCGACACTTGAGCTGCATCAATTGCAACAGCTGCAGTTTCCGCAAGCTGTATCAAATGTCTTCTTTCCCGATTATTACCAAAATGAACAAGGTATTCTGAAGCAATTAAACCCAGCAGAAGAGCAAATGCAAATATGCAAGGAACGAATAGCTTGCGTTTAAAAAACAACCTGTCGTCCATTCTACAATACCTTTCTTTGATTAGAGGACCATACGAAAATATCAATTATAAATAAGGCCAGGCCCTTGGGAAATAAATAATTGACTATATCATAATAGTTCCGGGAGGAAATAATTCTGTATAAAAAAATCTGGCCCTCACACCATGTGTGAATGAATAAACTCATTTAGTTCTAAAAAAAAGCAATCTCAAAGTAAACATTTATGGTATATAAGGCCGTTTTTTCAAATGCTTATCCAAGGTCAGACAGCCGGTGGTGGAGATGGCCTGGAGTAGTGATGACTCTCGGGGCGTCAAAGACAGACCGGCAATCCTACACTTGCCACGATCAGGGTGGGCCGCGGAATCAATAGCAATTTAGTACGAGTCCTGAAACGCGACCTGTAGATTCCCCCCGATTAAAAACCTATAAAAGAGAATTGAATAGTATCAATTTCTTAGTAGATCTTCAAACAAAGCAAAGCAATCAAGGATATCTCCCAACTTGAATTGCAGGGTATTATCCCTTGATTTCTACAGGTAAAATTTCTATACAGTAAACTATGTATATACCAATTCCGGTTCTATGCGGGTAAAATTAACCGCAGTATATCGAAAATCCCTTATCCTGCCGGGGATTTACATGGAGAGTTGCTTAATAATTTGTGTGGCGCACGACATCATAGGAAACTGGATGTATTGATGAAACAAAAAGTGCTTACAGCGATTTTGGGGTTACTTGTTCTGGCTACTGTGCCGGTACTGGCATCAGAACCGGCCGAAACCGGAGAAAAATTCGCGGTTGAGGCGATTTACCGTCATTTTTCATCCACTTATACCCCACGGGATCTGCTGCGACGGGTGCAGAAGGAGGCGACGTATATCGCCGGGAAATTTGAGAAAAGCCCTGAGAAGGGACGGATTGCCCTGGATGAGTACAACCTGCCCTTTTCCCGGTGGAACCGGATGGACGGTCTGCATCCCCATACCCAGATAAATGACTTTGAAAAAGGGTGGATCGAGGCCCATCCGAACCCCAAGCTCCACAAGCTCAGATTTATTGAAAACCTGTATCAGAAGTTTAAAGACCATGCGGGGCGGTTGCCCATCGTGGAAGCCTTTGACACCATCACGCGGATGCCGGAGGGTTTCTTCTCTTATCAGTATACCACCTGGGATCGGGCTATAACCGGGATTACCTCTCCCATGTATGTGCTGAATGCCTATGTGGACATTCCGGGAACGCCATATCATATCTGCGGGCATATGCCATATGCTGCCGGCTCCGTGGCTGAAATGGACCGGACCATTGAATACCTGAATCAAATGGCACCTTACTGGTCCGGGCCTGAGCAGCCGTCGGACTTTCCTTTTGAAATGAGGTACCGTTATTTTGAAACCCATTTTACACCTCGGGACCTGTTGAAAATCGCTCAGGACCGCGCGGAATACATCGGGAATGAATTTAAAAAGGATGTGGCCCAGGGTGAAAAGGCCATTGATGAATTCAACCTCCCCTTTTCCAGGTGGAACCGGTTGGACGGTTTCCGGCCCTTTGCGCAGATCCACGATACGGACAAAGCGCTGATCCGGGCCCATCCCAATCCGGCCCTGCACAAGCTGCTGAATAAACCCGGCCTGCTGGCAAAATTCAAGGACCACAGCGGACGCCTGGTGGGCGTGGAAGCGGCTGAAAAGGTAAAAGTCAGCCCCGCGGGGGCTTGGTTATTTCAGTATACCACCTTTATTCGATCACTGACCAAAATCACGGCCCCGTCCTACGAACTGGATGTTTATGTCAGGATTCCGGATACACCCTACGTTGTCCATGCCATCATGCCCTACCGGGCCTATTCCCTCGAAGAAATGGCCCTTACCGTTAATTACCTGGATGATATGACCGCATACTGGACAGATGCTGACTAGGGCAGCAGATCTGCCGGCCACCCCATGAAAATACTCCATAAAATAAATCTGCTGGTTGCCGTCTGCCTCTTATCACTGGTGATGATTACGGTTTTCTCATCCGGACTGAAAAAGCAGGAACTTCGGTACCACCGGCTCACCGAAGACGTCAAGCAGCTCCGGATCCATGTCCTTAACGCCCTGGTCCGTGAAAAGAACTACGAGAAAACATACACCGGTGACACCGATGTTTTCTCATCACTGGATCGGGCCGAGGCAAGTCTTTCAGGGTTGGACCGGGAACTGCTGGAGGATTCGGCGCGTGTCGACAGGATCGGGATGATGCTGACCACCTTCAGGGAAGCATTTGACGCCATGGTAGATGCCGGTGAAGGACTGATTGAGACCAAGGACAGGATCAATGACCTGGCCGAAAGCTATGGCAGCAAACATCTCCGGGCAGATGCGGATATCCAGCGGCGGATTGCCGAAAGCATGCTCTACGAAGATGAAGATGTGGGTGCCCTCCAGGAGCTGAAAAATACAAGTCTGACCGCCTTTTCCTACGTGAGTGAAATTATTATCCTGGTGAATCAGGACCTGCTTCTGGGAAGGGACAGCGATGCATTCGACCGGGGTTTCAAGCAGGCCATGACAAAGCTGTACACCCAGGAAAAGAACCTGCGATTCCAGGTGAAGCACCTGGATGAAAATACCTGGGGGCCCCTTTCCGGGCAGTTGACCCATACCTATCAGGGGCTGTCGGAGCAGGTTCCCCTGTTGCGCTCCCTTTTTGTCCGGAACATGGATATATCGGACAGACTTCAGAAAACCGAGCAGGATATCAGCCGGCTCACCAGGGAAATTGCCGCAGACTCAGAACGTATACGCATTGAAAAAAACCGCACAGCCGGCAGGCTGCAGATGGCAGGTCAGGTGGTGCTCATCTGTGTGCTTTTCATCGGCAGTATCCGACTGGCCCGTTCCATCACCGGCCCCCTGACCGAACTGACCGGTGCCACCGAAGCCATGCAACCCGATGGCAAAGATCCGGAAGAGAATAAATCCGGTGACGACGCTTTCCTCATCAAAGCCGACCGCAGGGATGAAATCGGCCGTCTGGCCACAAGTTTTCTAAGCATGCGGACAGCCATTCAGCAAAAAATCCATGACCTTGAACTTCTGAACCAAAAGGTTGAAGCACAAAACCAAGAACTGGTGCGGGTGGACAAACTCAAAAGCCAGATTCTGGATAACACCTCCCATGAACTGCGAACCCCGCTGAACGGAATCATCGGTATTGCAGAATCCCTCATGGCCGGGGTGGCGGGGCAGGTGGAACCGAAAATGGAATCCAATCTCCGCATGATTGCCACCAGCGGCCGCCGCCTATCCAACCTTGTAAACGATATTCTTGATTTCTCCAAACTCGGGCAAAAATCCATTTCCCTGAAGAAAAGCGTTTTCCATATACGGGATCTGGCCGAAGTGGTGCTTGCCGTCTCCCGCCCCATGATCGGCGAAAAGCACCTGATACTTGAAAATGATATTGCAAGAGACCTCCCCTGCATCGACGCGGATGAAAACAGGATTCAACAGGTGTTGTACAACCTGGTGGGCAATGCGGTGAAATTCACCCCTGAAGGCCGGGTGCGTCTTTCTGCTGAAGTGAAGGACAATTACCTTGACATCTCCGTGTCTGATTCGGGAATCGGTATTCCCGCAGACAAACTGGACCGGATATTCAACCCCTTTGAACAGGCTGACGGCTCCACCGAAAGGGAATTTGGCGGCACCGGCCTGGGTCTTTCCATCACCCGGGAACTGGTAGCGCTTCACGGCGGCAATATCCGGGTGGAATCCGACCCCGGTAAAGGGTCGGTATTTACCTTCTCACTCCCCGTTTCCGAATGCCCTCTGCCTGAACAGACGATCCGGGACAACACTGGCGGCAACGATACACTATCCCCATCAATGCGGTTTATGGATACCTCAGCAGATGAAGCACCGGATCAGGTCGTTGTACCGCCCGAATATGCAGAGGGATTCCATATTCTCGTTGTGGATGACGAACCCGTGAACCTGACGGCGGTGACAAATCAACTCAGCCTTCTGAACTATAAAGTAGCCTCTGCCTCAACAGGTATGAATGCCCTCCAGTTGATCGAAGAGCAAGGAAAGCCGGATCTTATCCTGCTGGATATCATGATGCCGAAAATGTCCGGCTACGAGGTCTGCCGGATACTGCGTGATACCTATACCTCTGCCGAACTCCCCATCATCATGCTCACGGCCAAGAACCTGATGACGGATCTTGTCACGGGGTTTGAGGCCGGTGCAAACGACTATCTGACCAAACCCTTTTCCCAGAAGGAACTGCTGGCGAGAATTCAGGCCCATCTCACCCTGTCCCGGACAACCATCGAGTTAAAGAACAGCCGGTACAAGTATATGATGCTGGCCCAGAATGCCAATGATGCAATTTTTATTATCCAGGACGACCGGATACGATTCCCCAACCGAAGAACCCTGGAATTTTTAAACACAACGGAGGCGGAACTTGAGACGGTCCACTACCGGACCTTTATTTGCGATGCGGATAAAAAAGCGGTTGAAAACCGGATGGAAAAACGGTTAAAGGGCGAAGTGCTTCGTTCCATCGAAACCTTCAGGGTACACAACAACGCCGGCAGGGAGATCTGGGTCCAGGCCAACGCCGCCCGCATTATCTGGGAGCAGCGTCCGGCCATTCTCAACTTTTTAAGAGATATCACCGAATACAAGAAGATGTCGGACCGGGTATCCCAGTCCAGCAAGCTTGAGGCCGTAGGCCTTATGGCCGGAGGCATCGCCCATGATTTCAACAACCTTCTGACCCCCATCCTCGGATACAGTGACCTCCTTTTTAAACACATGGATATGACGTCCCAGCAGGAAAAATGGCTCGCAACCATTAAAACAGCCACATTGCGCAGCCGGGACCTGATTCAGCAAATCCTTACATTTTCCCGCCAGAAGGATAACCAATTCTCCGTACTGAGTCTGGCTCCGGTGATCAAGGAGACGGTGAAACTGCTTAAAACCCTGGCCCCTGCCAACGTTGAAATCACCCTGAACCTGACTGAAAACAGTCTGGACATCATGGGGAATGCCACGCAGATGGAACAGGTGGTCCTGAACATCGGCATTAATGCCTGCCACGCCATGGAAGACACCGGCGGAACCCTGGATATTGCCCTTACCCCTGTAAACATTTCCTCCCGGGACACTGCGTTTCACGACGTTCCCTCGGGGAAATACCTGCAGCTTGATATTTCTGATACAGGGATTGGCATGGACCGGGACCTCATGGATAAGGTTTTTGACCCATACTTCACCACCAAAGAAGAGGGAAAAGGCACGGGACTCGGCCTGTCCGTTGTCCACGGGATAGTTGAAAGCCACAAGGGCAGCATCAAAGTATACAGCGAACCGGGAAGAGGGAGCCGGTTTATCGTATTGTTACCGGCCACCACACAGAAAGAAACCGCCGAGGTTCAAGAATTACCCGACACCCTGCAGGATGGAGACGGGCATATCCTTGTGGTGGATGATGATGAAGCGGTTGTCTCATCCCTCAGGGCCATGCTTGAAGGCCTGGGGTATTCCGTCACGGGCTACACGGAACCGAAACAGGCGGTGGAGGCCTTTGTGTTATCCCCCCAGACCTTTGACCTGGTGCTCACGGATATGATGATGCCTGAAATGACAGGCCTGCAACTCTCGGAACAGATATTCAAGGTAAATCAAGCGGTACCGGTGGTCATCTGCAGCGGTTTTAACAACCTGAAGGCCAAGGAAGCCCTTCCGGCCACGGGTCATCGATATTTTCTGCAAAAACCGCTGACACTGGATGATCTGTCCCGGGGCATCCACAGGGCCATGCATCATTCACAGATGTAAACGGCGCTCCCCGGAATTTAATCCAATGGCAACCGGATAATAAAGGTTGCACCCCGGCCCGGTTCGGAAACCACATCCATTGACCCGTTGTGGGTTTCGGTAATGATAAAATAGGAGACGGATAAGCCCAATCCGGTGCCCGCCCCCACGGGTTTGGTGGTGAAAAAGGGATCGAATATCTGCTTGGCGGTATTTTCATCCATTCCGGGGCCGTTATCTTCAATTTCAATCCTCAGCATGTTCGACGCCGTTTCCCGATTCAGCCTCAAAACAAATTTTGGTGCTACATCTTTTTCACTCTCAAACATGGCGTAGGCACCATTGTTGAGGATATTCAGGATGACCTGCTGAATTTTACCACTCTCGCAAACCACCGGGGGCAGATGCGCTTCATACCTTTTCTCTAGAGCAATGGACTTGAAGTCGTTGTGATTTTTCAGATCATAGTCCGTTTCGGCCAGCACCAGCACTTTGTCCATTAAGACCGCCGGATCATGGGTGGAAAAAGACGCGTCCGATTTCCGTGCAAAACTCAGCATGTTCTCCACAATTGAGGCCACTC
>JAKSBB010000253.1 GCA_022361315.1 Desulfobacterales bacterium | reverse complement strand
CTGCTTTACCTGGAACGTAAAGAATTCTTTGATTCCACCGGGCTCAAGGCGGAAATCGATTTAACCGAAGTCGGCAAATACAATTTTCTGGAAAAACAGATCAAAAAACACCAGCTTTACCTGGCCAGCCAGTCCGGAAAAGACTGCGATTTGAACAAGGCCGCCACGGACTGGTTTTCCACCATTTACGTACCCATGACCGCCATCATTAACTCCGGTGGACTTACGAAGTACTTTCCCGGCCGTACCATCGGGGATCTATACGCCTATATCTCCTACCACCACTGGACAAGGAGCGCGGGGCGCCGCTACGGCATCGGCATTGACCAGGTGATCCCCAAAAGCATGGAAGGGTTCAGAAAATCCATGCTGGAAAAAACCACGCCGGAATACCCCGAGATGAAGCGGACCATCACCGCCTTTGTCTTTATCGATGTGGATACCACCTGCCAGTTTGAGATCATTGATCAGCTTTATGGCCTGGAAGAAATCCAGGAGGTGCATTCGGTGCACGGCACCATTGATATTCTGGTGAAGATGGTGTTGAAGCGGGATTTCCTGGCCTCGGATGCCGAAACCATCGCTGAGTTTGTGGATCTGAATATCCGGCGGATAGAAGGGGTGATCCGGACCAATACGGTAATTCCGGGTTTATCAAAGGTCAAACCGGTTTTCATGATTTGATTGGTAGCAATGACTACGTCCGGTTTATCAAAGGTCAAACCGGTTTTCATGATTTAGGGTATTGGACCTCACCAGACCGTTAGGCCGTCCGGTCCGCCGTGGTCGCCGCAGGATTTTCCGCATCCAGTGCCTGGCGAATGGCGGCAGCCAGCCGCCCCTTCTCCACAGGTTTAAACAATAAATCTTTAATCCCTAATTCTTTTGCGGTTTCCAGGGTCATGGATTCGTGAAAACCGGTACAGATAATGACGGGCAGTTCCGGGCGCAGCGCCATCATTGCTTCCGCCAGATCCCTGCCGCTGATCCCGGGCATGGTCATGTCTGAAATCACCAGATCGAAGCGATCCGGATTCTCCTTGAAATAGGAAACGGCCTGCCGGGGATCGTTCCGGGTCTCCACCGCATAACCCAATCCCGAGAGAATCAGTTTGATCACCCGGGTGATTTCCTTTTCGTCATCCACCACCAGGATGGTTTCGTCACCGCCGATGATGCCGACTTTTTCGGGGATGCGTTCCGGGTCCGTGACCTCTGCGGCAGGTAGAAGAATGGTAAACGCCGTTCCTTGTCCCCGGGTACTTTCGACTTCGATATGGCCGGCCATGTCCCTGAGAATGCCCTGGACCACGGATAATCCCATACCGGTGCCTTCGCCCGCCGCTTTGGTGGTGAAGTAGGGGTCAAAAATCTTTGGGAGGTCTTCGGGGGCAATCCCGTGCCCGGTATCGCTGACAGTCAGGCGGAGGGTTTTGCCGGGGAGGAAATCACCGGAG
>JAKSBB010000410.1 GCA_022361315.1 Desulfobacterales bacterium | reverse complement strand
TCGATCTTCTCCTGCACCTTCGTGTCCGCGGCGTAGTCCGCCTCGGCCCGCACCACCGCCTCTTCGCTGATGTACTGTCCCGGATTAATCACGGTCACCAGCGTGAGCCCGATCGTCACCGCGATCAGCATCGTGCCGAAGTAGTAAGCCAACGTCGCCAGACCGATCCTGCCGAGTCGGCGAAAGTCACCCACGCTCACAACGCCCACGATCACAGAAGAGATGATCAGCGGCATGATCAACATCTTGAGCAGCCGGATGAAGATGTCGTTACCGATGAACCACAACCCGCCGCGGATCGATTCGAAACGCTCGCCGATCCACGAACCCGGCGCATCCTGGTAGCCGTGCAGCCAGTGACCGGCCAACGCGCCGAGCACCAGCGCGATCGCGATCAACCAGGTCACCGTCCGCAGCCCGGCATGTGAGGTTTTCTCAGATTCGTTGGCCGACATCACCATAAGCGTATCGGGCTCGGCCCGACCTGCCAAGAATCACGGCCGCGTGATCACGTGATACACCGCGTCCGGCTCCAACGCGATCAATGTCACCCGCCCGTCGCCCGGTCGCTGGATCGAGACCGCCCGGTCCGTGGCGTACCCGTGCTCATCCAGCGCCGTCACGCTGGCGCCTGCCCACGCCTCGCCCTCCAGCCGCAGCGCCACCGCGATTTTTTCCACGCCGATCGGCGCACTGCCCACGCTGACGATCTCGCCGTTCCGCTCTCGATAACCGTAAGGCCGATCCACCGTCATCGTCTGCACCAGCACGCGTTTCGACTCGGCGATCGGCCGGTCATCCAACGACACTAAAACAACCGTCGCGTATTCGTTGCCGCAGCGGATCGTCACATCACCCAGCTCGATCACGCCCGCGTCGCCGAGGAACCCCACCGCGCCCTGCGCACGCGGCGTGTCGATTGTCATCACGCCCTTGCCGTAATCCAGCGATGTCTGACCGTGCACGCTGACAACACGCTTCGCCCGCGGATCGACGAACTCCGTCAGATCGACCGGCTCGACG
>JAKSBB010000232.1 GCA_022361315.1 Desulfobacterales bacterium | reverse complement strand
CCGTCGCAGCAGGGTGAAGCGGCTGATGCCGAGTATGGAAGCCGCCTCCGTTTTGACACCGTTGCTTTTTTCTAACGCTCTGTCTATGATCCGACTTTCTAAGAAGGCCATTTGTTCCGCCAGGGATGCGTCTAACAGTTCCAGGGGCAGGGAGATGGTTGGGGGCGTTTCTTCTGGCCGGATTGCGGCGTCGGATGAAAGTGCCGGGGGAAGGTGGGTCAGAGATATTTCCGGGCCGTCGCACATGACGGCAAGCATTTCCATCATGTTTTTGAGTTCCCTGACATTGCCGGGCCAGGGGTACTCGTCCAGTGCCGCCCAGGCGTTCGGGGAGAAGGATAGGCGATGTTTTCCAAATTTATCGGCAAAGTGGTCGATATAATATTGGGAAATCAGCCGGATATCGCCATTCCGGTCCCTTAAAGGCGGAACCACCAGGGGAACGACGTTGAGGCGGTAGTAAAGATCTTCCCGGAACTCTCCCGCTGTCACCGCTTTTTCAAGTTCGCTGTTTGTTGCGGTGATGATCAGCCCCCTGAAGGTGAGTTCCCGGGTACCGCCCACCCGTCGAAACTTTTTGGTTTCCAGGAAACGGAGCAGTTTGGCCTGGAGGGAAAGGGAAATTTCCCCGATCTCATCTAGGAACAGGGTGCCGCCATCCGCCATTTCCACCAGTCCGGTTTTTCGCTTCCCCGCATCTGTAAAGGCGCCTTTTTCATGTCCGAACAGCTCACTTTCAAGTAGGGTTTCCGGCAGGGAGGCGCAGTTGATATCGATGAACTGCTCATTTTCAAATTTAGAGTTATTGTGGATGCCTTTGGCCACAAGTTCTTTGCCTGTGCCACTCTCCCCCCGGATGAGCACGGTTGTCTCTCCGATGCCCCCCAGCCGCCGAATTTTTTCCATGAGGTCTCTGATGGCGGGACTGTTCCCGAGGATGGAACAGAGGCCTTCCCTCCGGTAAGCCTTTGTTCGCCTAAGATTCACCTCATTTGTCAATCGTTTCCTGGACAGGACGTTGTTGATGAGGATATCGATTTCCGACAGGTCAAAAGGCTTGTTCAGGTAGTCGTGTGCCCCCATGCGCATGGCCTTGATGGCTGATTCCATATTGCCGTGGGCCGTGATGATAACTGTGGGGATGGTCGGGTTGGTGTGCTGGATATGGGAGAGGATGTCGAGACCGTGGGTATCGGGCAGTTTGAGATCCAGAAAGACCAGGTCGGGTTCACTGGACTCGAGATAGGTGGTAAAGGTGGCTCCGTCGTGGAAAATGACCGGTGTATGTCCGTTCTTTTTAAGCTGGATTTGCAGGCCTGCCGTGAGAACCTTTTCATCATCTACAATAACAATTTCTGCCATGGTGCTCCTTCTTTTAACGAATTTTTTCCGGAAAACCTAATACGAAACGGGTCCCGCCGTTTTCACCGGCGCTGATCGTGATGTCAATATTGTTTTTGTTTGACAGGGTATAGACGATACTGAGGCCTAATCCGGACCCGTTTCTGGACAGGGAGAAAAACGGGTCAAACACCTTGTCTATGACCTCTTCGGGAATCCCCGGACCGTTATCGCTGACCGTCAGGATACGGAAGGTTTCGCCGTTATCCCGGGTGTCTTTGCCGGTAAAGATTTGAATCAGGCCGTCCCTGTCCCTTACTGCATTCCTGGCGTTGAGTAGGATGTTCATAAGGATCTGGATAAACTGGTCTCCGTCAATGCGGGCTTCGAATGGAGCGGTTCTACATTCCACACGGATTTTTTCCCTTGCCAGGTCCGGCTGGAGAAAGGCCAGGGATTTGTCCACAAGGGCAGCCACATCAACGAACTGCTTGTTCGACGGGGTGGGCCTGGCGAAGTTCAGCAATTCCCTGAGCATTGTATTGAGCCGGTTAACTTCGTCGGTAATACCGTTGGACAGGGTTTTGATGTCCCGGATATCTCCGGTGTCAAATACTGCAGGCTTATCTTCCTTTTTGTCCATGAAAAAACTTTTGAGAACCTGGGAGCTGGTTTTGATACTGGCCAGGGGGTTTTTGATCTCATGGGCGATACCGGCAGTGAACAATCCCAAGGATTCCAATTTGTTGGTCTGAACAAGGCTGGACTGACGTTCTTTTATTTTTTTGGCCATCTGATTCAGTTCTCCGGACAGGGCCGTAAGTTCTCTGCCGTAAACATGTTCAACCCGGTGGTCCAGTTCCCCGTCTCCAAATGCCCGGGTTGCCCTGAGGATGTTCTGCAGCTGGGTGGTGACCCGCCGGCTGATCTCGTACACAAATCCGGCAGCCATAATAAAGACCAGCACCGTGATCACCCCGTTTCTGAATAACTGGTCATAAATGGTCCTGAACACGACGGCGTCGTCGATTCTGGCAATCAGCTCCCACCCCAGACTATCCACCCCGGCCACATAGGTCTGGATTTTTCTAGACTGCCCCGATTCTTCAGGGTCCCTGAGAAACGAAGGGGAGGTATGTTTGGGGTATTGCCAGAGATTCTGACCTGTAAAATCCACAATCTGTTTCCGTGTGTCCTTTCCGAAATCGGCGGTGTGAAAGATATCGGCCAGCCGGTTGATGGGGATGAGGCCGAGAATATAACCGTCCCGGGTTTCATCGCCCATGAGGATATTGCGAACGTCAAAGATCAGGGGCAGGTACCGGGTTTCTATCTTCATGAAGTTGTTGAGGATCCGGTTATGGTCAAAACTGCTGAGCCGCCCGTCTCCTTCCCGGACAAGGGGCCTTTTAGACAGCATCTCCCGGTCTGCGGCCGCAACCACATCCGAGTTGGGCAGGCAGAAGGCAACAATGTCGAACTGGTCATGCTCGGACAGGAATTTCAATATCAAAAGCTCCAGTCTGACCCTGTAATCCAGTTCCAGCTCCGAGGCGGAACAGGGGACTTCCATGAGTCTGGCAAATCCCGACAGATCGTCTCTGGCTTCATCGTAGAACATGTCCATGCGCAAACCGATCTGGGTCAGGGATATTTGCATCTGGTCCTGGGTGATGCGCTCGATGGTCTGGCTTTTACTCATCATGGTCATAAAGGAAACTGCCACCAGGGGCAGAAACCCGAACACCAGGTAAAAGAAAAACAACACCCACTTTAAAGAAAGGTATTTCATGGCTGTTTTAACCAAGGTTATCACAATGCGGCCCCCTGTCCGTGGCATTTATCATTCCCATACCACATCCCGAAGCAAACCGGATACCAGGGATGACCGTGGGGGGAAAAAAGGGGCTGCGCCGGTGGTCACCACCGATATTGGCGGACAGGATTCTGGGCTGTTTGTCTGTTTTGGTCGGTCCCCTGATTTCAGGCTGTGCGGATATCGCACGCATACCGTGACAATATAGCACGCACTGGGCAATGATTTAAAGTATAATGGCGAGGTGTCCGGTTTCAAAACAGCAGCCGGAAGATTTGAATTTACAGGCAATATAAAGCCCGGTCCCGGAAGATCCCGCCATCGGGAAAGCTGTGGCACCTTAATTGCTCTGACAGCATGGCGATATCACTCCCCATGGGGAGATAACCCTTAACTGTACGAATTAATAGAGGAGTCCAACATGAGAATCCAGTCACTGTCTTTTTTGCGCCTGCTGTCCGTATTTCTGATATCGGGCTGTCTGGCCCTTGCCGCATCCGTTGCCCAGGCAAAACCGTTGACCATTAACCTTGGATATGCATCCGCAGCCAAAGGAAATGCCTATTCGGTCCTGGCGGACGAGTTTGAGAAACTGGTGGAGGAATATTCCAACGGAGAAATCGACATCAAAGTCCGGTGCTGCACCCAGCTTGCCACCGAGGACGAGGCGTTCAAGGGGATGCAGCTCGGCAGTATTGACATGTACCTGATCACCTCCAATAATGTGTCCCCCCATTACCCCCTCATGGACGCCTTTATCCTTCCTTATATCTTCCAGAGCAAAGAACACGCCTATAAGATCCTCGAGGGTGAAGTGGGGAAAAAGTTTGCCCGGGATTTTTTCAAAAAGACCGGCGTTCACCTGCTGACTTACGGGTATGTCGGGGTTCGGGATTTTTACAACTCCGCCCGCCCCATACGTACCCTTGCGGATATGAAAGGAATGAAGGTTCGGGTACCCAAGAATCAGGTAATGCTTGAAACCTACAAGGCATTCGGGGCCGCTCCCATTCCCCTGGCCTGGGCAGAAACCCCAACCGCACTTCAGACCGGAACGGTTTCCGGTGGTGACAACGGGGTTACCTTTATCAAGTCCCAGAAGTTCTACGAAGTTTGCAACAATCTGGCCATTACCGAACATTTCGCCTACTTCAACCCCTTGTTCGCTAGCAACAGGATCATGAAAAAAATGACGGATAAGCAGCGGGATATTATCCACCGGGCAGCGGAAGAGGCGGGGCAGCGCCACAAGGAAATCATGGACAACAAAATTGCTGCGGTAAAAAGGTTCCTTAGGGAGGAGGGCAAAATGACCGTCACCCAGCCGGAGCGTGCCGCCTTTATCAAAGCGGCCGTAAAAGTCCAGGAAGATTTTATCCGGGAAAAGAACAACCAGGAGTTAGAGGATCTGGTCAAGGCGATCAGGGCGGCAGCCAACTAAGAACGGAAAAGCATACCCATGAAATCAGTTGTTAAGTTTTTGGATAATTACCTGGAGCACCTGGTGTGCGGGGCATGCCTGAGCACGATGACCGCCTGCATCCTGCTCCAGGTGGTCCTGCGGTTTTTCTTCTCCCAGGCTGCGGCCTGGGCTGAGGAACTTGCCATATATACCATGATTGCAGCCATATACTTCGGGGCCAGCCTGGGGGTAAAGGAACGGGCACACATACGGATTGTGATGCTGGTCAAATGCCTGCCAAAGAAATTGCAGGTGATGAGTATCTGCCTGGCTGATGTGATTTGGCTGGGATTCAACCTGTTTCTTCTGGTGCAGAGCCTGTTTTACCTCCAGCTCCTCTTTGAGACCACCTACGTGCTGCCGGGGCTGAAGATCGAAATGCGCTGGCCCCAGTCCATTATTCCGGTCTGCCTGGTCCTCATGTGCGCCAGGATGGGACAGGTATACTTTAGATGGATCCGCGATGACAAAATGGAGGGTCTGCCGCTATGAACGGACCACTTTTAATGGCCGTGCTCTTTGTGGGCACTATGCTGGTGGGGGTTCCCATTCCCTTTGCGGCAGGCATCGCTACCATTGCCGGCCTCTGGGTGATAGACATCCCCATGGAAATGATGGCACAGGCCGCCTTCAACGCCTATGAATCTTTTCCATTGACCACCATCCCTCTATTTACCCTTGCCGGTAAACTTATGGAAATGGGTGGGATGTCGGAACATCTCATACGGATCGCCAAGCGGCTTGTGGGCACCTACAAGGGCGGACTTGGGCTGGTTACAGTGGTGGCCTGCGGCTTTTTCGCCGCCCTGTCCGGTTCCGGGCCGGCCACCACCGCGGCTATCGGCTCCATCACCATGCCGTCCATGATCCGTGAGGGATACCGGCGAAACTTTGCCGCGGCCGTAAGTGCCTCGGCCGGCGCTCTGGGTAGCATGATTCCGCCCAGTAACCTGTTAATTATCTATGCGCTGGTTACAGATGTCTCCATACCCAGGTTATTCCTGGCCGGTATTATTCCGGGGATCGTGATTACCCTGCTGCTTATGCTGGTAACCTTTATCATTGCCAGTAAAAACGGGTATGGCGGAGAACAGGGGGCGACCTTTTCCTGGGGGCCTCTGTTGTCTGCCGTATGGGACGGTAAATGGGCGGTGGGCGGACCGGTGATCATTCTCGGGGGCATATACACCGGAATCTTCACCCCGTCCGAGGCCGCTGCCGTAGCTGTGTTTTATGGCCTTTTTGTGGGATGCTTCATCTATAAAGGACTGACCCTGAAAGGGGTGATGGAGTCCTTCAGGTTTACGGCCGTCACCATCGGTACGGTCCTTTTCATCCTGGGATCCACAAAGGCCTTCGGTACCCTGGTCACCCTGTACGACATTCCGGAACTCATGGGCAGCGCCTTTTCCGGTATTATGGATTACAAGTGGCTGGTACTGATACTCATCGGTATATTCTACATGATTATGGGTATGTGGCTGGATACCATTCCCCAAATTATCATCTTCACCGCCGTGTTTCTGCCCGTGGTCAGCTCTCTGGGAGTGGACCCGGTACTTTTCGGTGTGTTCACCGTCATGACCTGCGAGGTGGGGTTCCTTACACCGCCCATCGGGGTCAATCTCTTTGTGGCGGCCAAGATTGCCGATATCACCATTGAGGATGTATCCGTGGGGGTTATTCCCCTGTTGTTGCCCTATGTGGGCATCATCTTCCTTTTGGCCTTCTGGGGGGACTGGGTGACCTTCCTGCCCAATCTGGTCTACGGCATCAGCCACTGATCCAGTCCCGAACCCTGTTCCGTCGTGCCATCCGGCGCGACGGAACACTTTTTCTTCAGGAAAGTATATTCATATGGAAATCATCAAAATCAACAGGGAAAAACGGCTGAAACAGGAACCTCACACCGGCCACAACCGTTGGCACCCGGACATTCCACCTATATTTGAAATTGACCCCGGTCAGGTTCTGACCAT
>JAKSBB010000106.1 GCA_022361315.1 Desulfobacterales bacterium | reverse complement strand
CAATTCATGGCTGAGGCAGACCAAAAAGGAAATTGCCGCCATGGAGGCGATGCTGGACCAGGAGAAATTCAACACCGCCAGCCGGGTGAAATCGGCCTGGGTCACCCTTGACCGTGCCATTCGGGAAGCAGCATTGTATGAAGAAGAGATTCTGCCCCTGTCCAGGTCCGCGCTGGAGGTTGCCCTGAGAGGGTATGAGTCCGGTAAGCTCTCTTTCCCGGGGATAAGCGAGGCCTACACCCAGTGGCTGGACACCCGTCTGGCTTTGAAATCCAAACAAACCCGTATCGGTATCGCACAGGCCGGGCTTGACCAGGCCACAGGCATATCCGGATCCACGTCCGGGCAGACGCACAGAGAGCCAACCAACCAAAAGGACGGATCATAATTATGACAACGCAAAACAGCTCCGGGAATATCCCAAAGTTACGGTTAATTCTGATCACGGCCCTGATCACCATGGCGGTGACGGCTGGCGTTATGACCGTTACGAAGTCAAGTATCAAGATGACCGGCACCGGTACAACGGAATCGGCAGCATCTGCAGCCGCCGCAGATCCGCCGGGCCATGAAGGTCACAACCACGACGAAGACAATCCTTTGTGGACCTGCGGCATGCACCCCTGGATCGTTACCGAGGAGGAGGGGCTTTGCCCCATCTGCAACATGGAACTGACCCCCATGGCGGACAAAAGCAGTGCCGGCCAGAGCACAGGTGAACGGGAAGTGGCCTATTGGAAGGACCCGGACGATACCATGGCCGTATACCGGACCCGGGACGATTACACCGGGACTAAGACATTAATCCCCGTATACGAAGACCAGTTAATCGGCGGGGTGGATATCAGCATTGATCCCGTTATCGAACAAAATATGGGGATTCGTACCGCGAAGGTGGCGGTGGGCCCGTTGTCCCATTCCATACGCACCTACGGCAACATCACCTGGGATGAAACCCGCACCGTTGAGGTCAACCTGAAGTTCAGCGGCTGGATAGAAACCCTCTATGCCGACTACACCGGCCAGCAGGTGACAAAGGACACCCCCCTGTTCACCGTCTATTCACCGGAGCTGTTCGCCGCCCAGGAAGAGTACCTCTTCGCCCTGAAATCGGCCAGAAATAAGACCCGGAGTAAAAAAGGGACAGCGCTTTCAGAAATCAAAGCGTCCGCAAGGCGAAGACTGGAGAACTTCGGTATCCACGATACGGAGATACGGCGCCTTGAAAATACCGGAAAGATATCCAGACATCTGATTGTACGTGCCCCCGCAACCGGGGTGATTACCACCAAGAACATCGCCCAAGGGGCGTATGTCAAAGCCGGCACCCGGGTGTTCACCATCTCCGACCTCAGCCGGGTCTGGGTGGAGGCCAGTATATTCGAGTACGAAATGGGACGTCTGAAAACCGGACTGCCGGCCTTCCTGGACTTTCCCTACCTGCCGGGACAGGTCTTTGCCGGGGAAGTGGCCTACGTGTATCCCTACCTCAACAAAAAGACCCGGGATGTGGCGGTACGGCTGGAGTTTGACAACCCGGACCAGGTACTGAAACCGGATATGTACGCCAACGTGGCTATTCAGACGGCCGGAAATACCTCAGGCATGATCATTGATTCAGAGGCAGTTATCCGTTCCGGAGATGCCGATCTGGTGTTTGTCACCAAGGAAAAGGGGCGCTTCATCCCCAGACAGGTCACCCTGGGCACCCGGCTTGACCAGGGAAAGGTGGAAGTGATTTCCGGCCTGGCCCCGGGGGAAACCATCGTGGTTTCCGGCCAGTTCCTTCTGGACTCCGAGTCCAGGCTGCAGGAGACCATCCGAAAGATGATGACTCCTGAAAACCGGGAGATCGAACCCGCCCCGGCAGCGGGTGAGGATGATTTTTTTAGCGATATGGAAACCGAACAGGCCACAGAGGACGCAGACAGCTTCT
>JAKSBB010001159.1 GCA_022361315.1 Desulfobacterales bacterium | reverse complement strand
CAACGAAGAGGGCAATGAAATTGAAGGGGCCACCGACGGTAGCCTGGCATTGAAGGAACCCTGGCCCGGCCAGATGCGGACAGTTTACAACAACCATGAGCGGTTTGAGAAGGTGTACTTCCAGATGTTCGACGGTTACTACTTTGCCGGTGACGGGTGCCGCAGGGATGAAGACGGATACCACTGGATCACCGGACGTGTGGATGATGTTATCAACGTATCTGGTCATCGGATGGGTACTGCGGAGGTGGAATCCGCTCTGGTCAGTCATCCCGATGTGGCTGAAGCGGCGGTTATCGGTTATCCCCACGATATCAAGGGGCAGGGTATTTATGCCTTTGTGACCCTGATTGTGAGTTCAACACCTTCCGATGAACTGATGGCGGAACTGAAGGCCCATGTACGCAAGGAGATCGGCCCCATTGCCACACCGGATATCCTGAACTTCGCGCCAGCCCTGCCCAAGACCCGGTCCGGCAAGATTATGCGCCGGATCCTGAGAAAGATCGCCACGGATGAGTTTGATCAGCTCGGCGATATCTCCACACTGGCCGACCCCGATGTGGTGGGCAACCTCATCGATAGCCACAAGGAGTTGACGAAATAATGTAGCCCAACTGAAATACTCCAAACCTGACAAGGTCAAAGCATGATTGGATCCATACAATGACCTTTTCCTCCAAAGGCCGGAAGACCCACATCTTCCGGCCTTTTGCTTTGGGTGTTCCTGAATGGCCGGAGTGAATGGAATGACAACGCAGCCTTTTGCTTGACAGGCTTTGTGCTTTCCGGTTATTAGGGGCTATCGTTTCTTACCTGTTAACATCAACTCCGAAGGATTGTTATGAATGACCAAGTAGGCAGGTTTCAGGAATTGGGCCGACTCATGCAGAACCACGGCCTGGAGATGATCATCGCACTTGTGATCTTGATTGTGGGGATATTTTTAACCAAGAGGATCGTTAAAAAGCTGCGCGAGATTCTGGACAAGTTTATAAAAAACGCCGCTACGGTATCCATCGTGGTCAACAGTGTCGGGGTCTTGCTGTTGGGGTTGGTAATTACCGCGGCGGCAATGGAAGTGGGGGCAAGGCCGGGGCCGCTGGTGGCCGCGATGATGATTGTCGTGTTGGCCACCATCGGTATCATTGTCATTTTCCGTCCGCTGATTCCCACGCTGCCGTTTAAGGTTGGCAATACGGTGAAGGCAGGCAACCTGCTGGGAAAGGTGGAGGCCACAACGGTGTTAAATACCCGCCTGAGAACCTTTGATGGAAAGACTTTTTTCGTTCCCAACCGTCAGATTCTGGATGATATTGTTATCAACTACCATTTTACCAAAACCCGGCGGATAAAAATCGACGTTACCATCCGGTACGATCAGGATCTGATTAAAGCAAAACAGGTATTGGAAGCCCTGATGATAGAAGATGCAAGGATTCTGCCCAAACCGAATCCACAGGTGTATGTGCTGGAACTCGGCCCTAACGGTGTCCGTCTGGGGGGCAGATGCTGGGTGAATAATCTGAAGTTCTGGGTGACCCAATGTGAGATGCTGGAAAAAACAAAGCTTCGGTTTGATGCCGAAGGCATACGTTTCGCCTATAACCAGCTGGAGGTCAGCTACAGAAAAGAAGAAGGTGACTGGACCGAAGATTTAAATGCAGACGCAGAAATGCCGGAGAACTGATATGAAACTTACCGAGGGGATGAAGTTGATTGCCGAGGGCTGGATTGTGAAGCCCAAAGGGTTCCGCGTAAAATTTCAGCAGATGACCAACGGTGAACTGGTGACGGGGTATTCTCCGCTTGAAACAGACAAACCGCTGGATTCGGATGTCACCACCTGGCGCTATGCATGGAAACTGGCCATGGCGGCGCCGCCCCAGGGGGATGAACTGCCGGAGGGTTGTCTGGTTAATGTGACTGTGGTGGATGATAAGGATACGCCAATCCGTTATTATGCAACAGGCAAGCCTGAGGTGTTTAATCCGGTCTAACGTTTAACTCCTGTGATTTTCGTGATATACAGAAATGTTTCGTTGCAAGTACTGCAACCGGGTTGAGCTCTGGCTGAAGAACGTATAAATGAGGAAACCAAGACAAATAAATCTTATGAACTCAAAGACCAACTATAACATAGTCAATTTACTGGTGGATGAGGAACAGCATCAGGTTTTAAAATCACTGTTATCCGCACTTCCGGACATCACATTGAATACACGACAGATTTGCGATTTTGAGTTATTGTCCACTGGTGTGTTTTCTCCCTTGCAAGGGTTTATGACCCAGATAGAATATGCGTCCGTACTCGACCGTATGCGGCTTCCGTCGGGGGAGATCTGGCCCATTCCCATATGTCTGGATATCAATGAAACAACCGCAGAGAGTCTTGAGGTCGGTCAGTCAGCCGTTCTTCGGGACCCGGAAGGATTTCCGTTAGGGGTACTGACCATTGAGGATATCTGGCCGGTGGATCCGGAAAAAGAAGCTGAAGCGGTCTATGGAACCACAGACAAAGCGCATTTCGGCGTTGACTATTTGTACAATAAGATCGGTCGGTATTATGTGGGAGGGAAGATTCAGGCAATGAATCTTCCGATTCATTCCGATTTCAGGCAAATCAGGATGACACCGGAAGAGGTCAGGGCCAAATATACTAAACTGGGATGGAAGCGCATTGTCGGGTTTCAGACACGGCAGCCCATACATCGGCCCCAGTTTGAGATGACCATTCAGGCCATGAGGAAATCCAAGGCCAATCTTCTGCTTTTGCCCATTGCAGGGATACCGAGACCGGGAGACTTCGACCACTATACCCGGATGCGGTGTTACCAGAAGGTCGCGGCCCATTATCCTCCGGATACCTATAT
>JAKSBB010000013.1 GCA_022361315.1 Desulfobacterales bacterium | reverse complement strand
GCCCATCGGGACGTTTATCTTCATGGGGCCCACCGGTGTGGGCAAAACCGAGCTGGCCAAGTCCCTGGCGGAGTTTATGTTCGATTCCGAAGAGGCCATGGTCCGGGTGGATATGTCGGAATATATGGCAAAACACAGTGTGGCCCGGTTGATCGGTGCCCCTCCGGGGTATGTGGGCTATGACGAAGGCGGCTACCTCACCGAGGCGGTCCGGCGCAGGCCGTATTCCGTGCTTCTCTTTGATGAGATCGAAAAGGCCCATGCCGATGTCTTTAATATCCTTCTCCAGGTGCTGGATGACGGCCGCATGACCGACGGCCACGGCAGAACCGTGGATTTCAGAAATACCATTATTATCATGACGTCGAACATCGGTTCCCGTCTGCTGCTGGAGGCGGAAAACGGCAATAGCCCAACTGAGGTGGAGATGGGCGTGGAAGCGGCGTTGAAGGCGGCCTTTCGTCCGGAATTCCTCAACCGGATCGACGAGATCATCACCTTCCACGCCCTGTCGCGGGAACATATCATGGATATCGCAGCCATCCAGCTGGATATCCTGAATCAACGTCTGGAGGCACGGAAATTGTCGGTTCATCTGGATAAGCCTGCCATGGCATGGCTGGCAGACAAAGGCTATGATCCCGGATTCGGTGCACGGCCCCTGAAGCGGGTGATCCAGCGGGAAATTGAGAATCCGTTGTCTATGGCTATTCTCAAAGGAGATTTCCTGGAAGGCGACACCGCACGCTTCCGTGTGGATAATAGCGCTGACCGGCTGGCACTTGAAACTTAGCCGGAACTAAATACCCAAAAGAACCGCCCCGGGAGGAAGCCTTCCGGGGCGGTTTGTTTTTATTCATCAGGTATCTTTAGAAATCGTTGGCAAATTCTTTAACTTCATCGTGCTGGGCCAGAAAACGGTAAAGGGTGGCCCGTCCCACGCCCAACACCCGGGCTGCCTTGGACTTGTTGCCGCCGGTCTTGATCAGGGCGGCTTTCACTGTATCCGGATTCAGTTTGCCGCGGGTCATGGGAACCGTCTCTTCCGGTTCCGCAGGTTCAGGGACTCTGGTGGGCGCAAGTCTGGGTTCGTGGCTGATTTCAAGGGGCAGATCCTTGGGCTGGATGGTGTTTCCCCGGGAGCGGACCACTGAGAACTGGATCACATTTTTCAGTTCCCTGACATTTCCGGGCCAGTGATAGTCCAGCATGATATCTATGGTATCTACCCCGAGATCCGGTACGGGGTTGTTGCTCTCCTGCTCCGCTTCCTTGAGGAAGTGAGCTGCCAGCAGGGGGATGTCACTTTTCCTTTCCCTCAGGGGGGGCAGGTGGATAGGGATGACGTTAAGACGGTAAAACAGGTCTTCCCTGAATCGGCCGGCCTTGACTTCCTCCTTGAGGTTTTTATTTGTGGCGGAAATAATACGGACATCCACGGCAATCTTCTTTTCACCGCCCACCTTTTCAAAAGAGCCTTCCTGGAGGAACCTGAGCAGCTTCACCTGGGTTTTCAGGGGAAGATCCGCGACTTCGTCCAGAAACAGGGTGCCTTTGTGGGCCAGTTCAAAACGGCCTTTGCGTTCTTTGACAGCACCGGAGAAGGCCCCTTTCACATGGCCGAACAATTCACTTTCCACAATGCCTTCGGGAATGGCCCCGCAGTTCACGGGGACAAAGGCGCCGGTGCCGTATGATGAGATGTCGTGGATGGCATAGGCCACCCGTTCTTTGCCGGTGCCGGTATCTCCGGAAACATGGACCGGGTAGTTGTACAGGGCCACATCCCGGATTTGACGGAAAATTTCCTGCATGACCTTGTCCTTGCCGATGATGCCGGCAAAGCTGGACAGGTTTTCCGTTCTCAGGGACATGCGGATGGTGTCAGTGAGATCTTTGAAAGAGGCAATAACGCCCTTGAATACATTCTCGTTATCGATGATGGCAGCCACATTCATCTCAAGCTGCCGGGTCTCACCGGATTTGGTGATGATGGTAACAGGGTATTCTTTGGTGTCAGTGGTCAGGTCCGGCGTACCATTGCAAAAAGAGCATTTCCCGCCGCAGAACGGGGATTGAAAAACAATATGGCAGTCCTGGCCGATGGCTTCTTCTTTTGTATATCCGGTTATTTTTTCCGCTTCTTTGTTGAAGACCGTAATGATCCGTTCCGGGGTGTGGGCAATAACACCCAGCTGAAGGTTGTCCAGAACCAGATTGAGGTTGTCACGGTCCAGCAGGGAGTGGGTAAAGTTTTTCATGTCGGTGTATCCAGCAGTGTCTCGTATTCAAGCGTCATTAGGGTTAGAGGCCAGTATTTTTTATACCTTCCTCGAATGACACATTTGTGTATCAGGCACAGGGGGTTTCTGCAAGGGTTTTTATGGAGAGAGGGGTGGGGAAGGGAAAAAATGACATCCCCCGGCCGTCAGACGGTCGGCCGGGGAATGTGTTTGGGGTTAGTCTTCCCAGGTAATGCAGTCTTTGGGGCAGTTCTTCACGGCTTCGTTGATGTCGTCGTCACTATAATCTTTGAGATCCAGGACTTCTACAAATCCGGCATCGTTGATCTGGAAGGCATGGGGTGCCAGGTCTATACAGACTTCGCAGAGGATGCATTCCGCCATATCCAGAACAGGTCGCTTCATATGGTCTCCTTGTTCACATTATTGTCCCACCAGCCCTTTTGAACATGGGCGTCCTTTTCTTTTTGAGCCAGGTCCAGGATGCGGTAGCCGGAATCCAGAAGAATACCGTACAGGATTCCGCACCCCGGGTCTTGCTGATGCTCGTACCCTTCCTGGGCCAGTTCAATCATCTCCTGGGCCAGGGCAATGGTACGGGCAATGTTTTCATCGCATTTTTTTTTCAACATGGGTCTTCTCTTTCGTCGCTTGTCTGGCAGCTATTCCAGGCCACAGCTACATTGGGTTTATGCGGACATCTGACGGCTGTCACAGGCGTGGCACATGTCTGAAATCCGGGTATTGATAAAGTGCCAGCCGGTAAAAATATCAACCCCGGTTGTGTCATCTATGAGATGCTCCGGCAGTATCCGGCAATTGAACGTCTTTGCGTTGATCAATGCCCGGATGGCGTAACCGCGCTTCACGGCATCCTTCGAGTGGAGATGGGCAAAGATCTGGGTTTTTGTGGTGTCGGTCAGGTGGTCAGGGGCAGCCTCGAGATAGGTCCCGATTCCCCAGAGGACACCACGTTGAAGCATTTCATGTTCAATGTGGTTGCCCCGGTGGTCCAGGTAGGAAAAGAGGATGGATTTGAATTCCTGTGCCAGTTCCGGGCTTTTGCTCAGAATTTCTCCCATGGCTTCGGGGGAGCCCCATCCGATGCCTCCGGATTCGTCATTCAGATTCCACATGATCCGTCGCAGAATGATTCTCGCCTTTTCCATGGACTTCCCTGAAATCCTGAGGGCCAGTTCCCCCATGGCTGTGACGCTTCTGAACTTGACCAGTTCGTCCATGTGGTAAAAGTGGGAAAACAGATGCCCCACCAATTGTTCGTCCGGAATCTGTTCAAGGTGCTTGAGGGCCTCCGTCCGCGTCTGATTTTCGAGGATATCCCTGACCTGTTTTTTTATTTTTCTGCCGTATGGTTTCATAGGGCGTCTCGACTCTTGTTTTGCCTGTTAGGGAATGTATCGGTGTTGGGTCGTTAACCAAAATCTAATCTCAATCCCATAAGCAGCATAAAGTATGCCAGATAATCCAGATCAAGGACTCTCGCCTATATTCCGTATTATTCAGGTATTTTTTGTCTCAAATTTGGCACAAAAGTGTGTCTTGATACAGAGGGGGCCATGTCAGGGGGATTGATTTTATATGTGGAGGAGGATATAGGGATAATCTGAACTCAACCTGCAACGGATATCATCTGGACCTGATCATGGAAGACTATACCCGCTCCACCTACTATATCGACGCCGACCACCCGGAAATTATGGCCTTTTCCCGGGCCCATATTCGGGAAGGTGCCTCCCGGATAGAGAAGGCCGTATCCTTGTATTACGCCGTCCGGGACGAAATCCGGTATAACCCCTACAGCATCGAACCGAAACCTGCTGCCATGAAGGCTTCTTATATTCTGTCCCGGGGCGAGGGCTATTGTGTGGCAAAGGCGGTGCTCCTGGCCGCCTGCCTGAGATGCGTTGCCATTCCGGCCCGGCTCGGGTTCGCCGATGTAAAGAATCATCTGACAACGGGTAAACTCAGGGAGAAAATGGGAACCGACCTTTTTGTCTGGCACGGATATACGGACGTCTGCCTGGAAGACCGCTGGGTAAAGGCCACACCGGCCTTTAATCTTTCTTTGTGCCGGGCATTTGGTGTGAAACCCCTGGAATTCGACGGCACCGAAGACTCAGTATTTCATCCCTTTGATACCAAAGGCAACCGTCATATGGAGTACGTCAATGATCACGGGCGGTTTGCGGACCTGCCCTGGGACAGGATTCTTTCGGCATGCCGTAGGACCTACCCGAAGTATTTTGAGGATGCGGGCAGGATGGAGGGAAACTTCAGTGAAGAGGCCCTGGCAGAGACGTCCGGGAAATAATCCCCGGTATCCGGGGCAAGCGGACACCGGGGAATATTGGGTTTTAAGAATCAGTTGTTCCGGATGACGGCAGAGAGATCCCGGGTCAGTTCAAGGACCCTTTTTGCCGAATCAAAATCCAGGGAACCGGTGCCGCAACTGGGGGTGATGAACATCTGGGAAAGGACGGTTTTCCGGTCAAGTCCCAATGCCGTGAGTTGTGATACCTGATCTTCGAACTTTTCCTTCAGGGTCTCCACGCTCTGTTCGGCGATGATCTCCGCCTTGGCGGTGGGAACTATGCCCAGGGCCAGTATCCCCCCGCGTTGGATAAATGTCTTTACCTGCTCCGGGTAGAGCATGAATTTGTCAAAGTAGGAAAAGGCATCAAAGCTGATGACATCGATATTACTATCCAGAAGCATGTCCCATTCGGTATTGGCGCAGACATGGACCCCGGCCAATCCGCCTTCCCGGTGGATAAACCCGGTGATTTCCTCTACGCTGGCTGTCACGTCTTCCCGGGTGATGGTAATATAGGCGGAGGTGCCGAACCCGGCCAGAGCCGGTTCATCCAGAAAGATAATCGGGGTGGCGCCGCGTTTGGCAAAGGTTCTGGCCTGCCATCCGGCATTCAGGGCAAGGCGCTTTACGGCGGCATCCCTGAGCTGTTCATTGTAGAAGATGTCCCTGCCTTCCTGGTCTTTGACGGCTGTGGCAAAGGTAATGGGGCCGGTGACCTGGCCTTTGAGGGCAATGAAATCCCTGCCGCTGCCGTCCACCTGGCGGATGAATTCGGCAAAGCCCTTTCCGGTTTCTTCGGTAAAGGCAAAGCGGCTGCCGTCCAGGTCGGTTTCCGGTTCCGACAGGGCCAGGTAATCCTCAAAAAAGGCCAGAAACTCTTCGTCAAAAGATGCCGCCTCTGTATTCAGACAGCTTTTGTCCCCTTCCCGGGTCAGTCCGGGAAGCCCGGGAAGAAACTGGTCAACCATCCCTTCTGCTTTGAACAGGGGCAGCTGAACCCACAGGGGAATATCTGGCGTATGATCCATCACCAGGCGTGCTGCTGCCCCGTGGTCTGTCATGGGCAGGCTGCCCACCAGCAGGGGACGTGTATCGGCTTTAAAAGAAGTCATAATCATATCAACCTATGCGTATATTGTGATTAAAGCCCCTTTATAGCACCTTTCCCTGAAAAAAACACCCTCAAATATACCATCTGATTTGCCGGTTACGGCGTTTTTCTAGCGGCTTTCTCATCAATTTTTAGCGGCTTTTTCTCCCGCCAATGCCAGCACATCACGGGTGCCCCGTTCACTGGCAAAATTCAGTGTGAGGCCGGCGATTTTCCATAGGCCCTTGTCACGGGTCAGTCTATAGGTGTATGTGCCGGATACTTCCCAGAACAGGCCATCCAGATAATGTTCTGCCCGTATATCCGCCGATGCCTCGGCAGTGGTCTCCTTCACCCGCACATCAATATTGGTCAGGTTGTGGCGGGTTACCTCAAATCCGGGAAGGAAGGAGGCCCACCGTTTCATCAGGTCTTTTACCGCAACCCGTTCCACGTTACCGCCGAACAGAGAGGTGTAATCCACGGTGACCTGATCCGCAAAAATATCTTCCAGGGCTTCGAATCTGTTCTGGTCTGCCAGCACGGCCATGGCTTCCAGCGTTGTTTTTATCTGTGCCGTATCCATGGCCCTATCCATCGATGTTGAGCCGGATTTAAATGTGGTTTCAAAATGATCGCTCACCAGACTGACGGATTGGGCAACGGCGTCGTGCCGGTCATAAAAATCAAATTGAGACACCTTGTCCAGCCAAACGGTCCTGGCCGTATCCCCCATCCTTTGGGCAAAGGCCTTTACCCCCTGGGGAATGGCCGCATCTTCCGAATGCACCAGCAATACAGGTATGTGAATGTTGTCTGCTGCCTGCTGGGCATCAAAGGTCAGCCACCCTTCCCAGGAGGCCACATTGAACCGGTTGTCGTATTCGGGAATCAATCCGCGATTTTTTTCTGTATAATAGGGGGCGTTGTACATGAGGGCATTTTCATTGGTTGTGCTGGCCGCTTCAATGACAACCGCTTCCTTTGAATTTTCTGCGTCTCTGCCCATGGCAATCAGGTTTTTCACACCTGTTTCCCCGCCGTACACCTGACTGACAATGGCAGCATCGTGGAGCCAGGGGGCAACTAAGGCGATGGCTCTGAGTGTCGATGAGGTGGCTGCCGCATGGGCCATGTAGCCGGATGATGCGCAGATACCTAAGCCGGCGATGCGTGCCGGGTCAATATCCGGCCGGTTGGACAGATAGGACAGGGCGGCGTGGATGTCTTCAATCTTTCGTTCGGGATTTTCCAGGTATTTGATCTTGTCTTTTGATTCCCCCCATCCCCTGAAATCAAAGGTCAGGGCTGCATAGCCTTGTTCGGAAAGGGCCTTTGCATAGGTGGCCGGCATCTGCTCTTTGACCGTGGTCCAGGCCCCTGTTACCACAACTGCGGGATATGGTTGGGTCTGTTCCCCTTTTGGTACCGGCAGGTAAAGATGGCCTTTGATGGTAGTGCCCTGACTTTCGAACTCAACCCGTTCAAAGCCGGCGGCTGTTTTTTTTGTTGTGTCCATGCTAAATGCGGTTTGTGCAAATACCATCAGCGCGAAACATGTGATGGTGAATATGGCCGCTGCATTGATAATTATCTGGCCCCCTTCCATGGGGAAGTTTGTGGTTAAGGCTGTTTGTTGAATCATTTTTTATTCTCCCGGATGTTTGTCTAAAAACTAGTGATATAGGGCTTCGCCAAGCATGAGACAATTATCCATATATAGGGATGGAAAGGATTGAATGATCCTGCCCTTTTTTTGAATGAATCAACTATAGCCGTTGCCAAAAAGATTTTCCGATTGAATTTGTATCATCCATCCGGGTTGACCAGCAAATGACACTACCAGAAAAGCATCGCGTTCTTTTTCGGCAAGCCAGGCGTTCGTTCATAGCGGAACATATTTCTGTCATTTGCTATATATCAGGCCGTTTCCCGGACCGCCATCACCGGACAGGACGCTCGGCTGATGACCCGGTCCGTGGTGGAACCCACCAGGAACTGCTCAAGGATGGAATGCCCGTGGACACCCAGAATTACCATGTCTATCTGATGGGTCTCTGCATAGTCCAGAAGTTCAAGATAGGGCTCTCCCTGGCGCAGGCTGGTTACCGGCGTACACCAGTGGCGGCTTTCCTCCGGTACCATATTGGACAGCTGGCGTTCCAGACGGTTGAGGAGGCGCTGGCGGCGTTCGTATTCTTCGCCGGCGGCATTCTCCTGGAGGTGGATGAAATCCGTACGGTTCCACCCGGGGTAGTCGCCTTCCTGCAGCTTTATATAGTCAGAGGTACCCAGGGCGACGTGTTTATGGGGTTTGAGTACGTGGACCAGGTGAAGTTCCGCTTCAAACTCCTGGGCCAGGCTCAGGCCATATTCAAAGGCAAGCCCGGACCCTTCGGAGAAATCGCATCCCACCAGCAGCCGTTTCAGGGGCAGATAGTCTGCCTTCGTTTCTGCTTCCGGCGGTGAGTGGAGAACGAGCAGGGGGCAGGTCAGGGTTTTCACCAGGCGGTCGGTGACCGATCCCACCAGGAATCGTTTTATACCCGATCCGCCGTGGGTGGCGGCGATCACCAGATCCACCTCGTGTTTTTTCGCCATGCGGGTGATCTCGTCTGCCGGATGTCCCATGGATACAAGTGGGGCGGCAGAGACATCCGCCTCCTCTGCAAGGAGTTCAATGGCCTCTTTTGCATCCAGGATGCGCTGGGCCGTAACTTCGTCCGTAGCAAACCCGGCATGGGCATGGCTGGACAACATCACCGTATCCTGGACGATATGGCAAAGGGATAGTTTGGCCTCAAACTCTCTGGCCATGGCTTTCCCGTAGGCCATAGTCAATTGGGCAAATCCTGAGAAATCAATGGCACACATGATATGTTTTGGAGAAATTCTCATGTCAGACCTCCTCTTTTTGTCTGGGGTATTGGGTAACGTCTCAACCGGGGTACAACCAGTTAAAAAAGGAACAGCCGTTTCCGGTGGGTGACAGATGGATATCGACGGTGCAAGTGTTTCATTGGGCATCGTTGGGGGGATTCGGATGTGCATCAGTCAGCAGGGGGGCGTTCTGTCTGTGGTCAGTTTGATTCTTCAAATTGTAAAATTCCGGCAGACAGTCGTCAAGGAAAAAGACGGGAACCGGACACCGGCAATTATTTTGTGAGTACGGAATCCGGTTGTATGCCGGTGTCGTTCGTGATACATGGGGCGGACATTGGGGAGACCCGGTGTTTGGATCACCCGGAAACAGGATGAGAAACGATGATAGACCTGATCTTCAGCATACTCAGTTGTACGGCAATTTTGGTGCTGTTTAAAAGTTTTGAGCGGCGTGAAATTCCTATTTTTCACACCATCATTATAAACTATGTCGTGGCTTTCGGGCTGGGGATTGCTGTGAATCACGGTACCGGCAGCCTTGATCTGCTCACCCTATTTCGGGAACCCTGGATCGGGATTGCGGCGGGGCTGGGTGTTGGCCTCATTGTCATGTTTTTCATGATCGGGTTGTCGACCCAGAGGGCAGGGATTATGGTCACCACCGTGGCGGGAAGGATCTCTGTGGTAATTCCCATGCTTTTTTCCATATTTTACTATGGGGAACCCGTGACCCGGATCAAGGTGGCGGGGATCTGTCTGGCACTGGCGGCGCTGGTCTGTTCTGTGATCCGGCCGGTTGACAATAAAAAGACAGACCCGTCAAGCTGGTATCTCCCCCTGGTGCTCTTCATCGGATTGGGAGTACTGGACACCCTGGTGAAATTTGTACAGCATGAATATGTATCGGATGCGGCATCTGCCGCATTTACAGGTGCCTCCTTTTTTTTCGCCTTCTGTGCGGGGGGACTGATCTGCCTGGTCCGGAAAGAGCCGTTTTCAGGATTTGTGGTGCCTCGGGTGGCGGTGGCCGGCATTCTTCTGGGCACGGTTAATTTCGGCTCCATATATTTTTTGATCAACGCATTGAACAGCGGGATCTTCGACAGCGCGGTCCTGTTCGCGGTCAACAGTATTTCCATTGTGGCACTTTCGGTTTTTTGCGGGACGATACTGTTCCGGGAACGCCTTTCCATGCTCAATCTGGCCGGTGTAATCATGGCAGGGTCAGCCATTATTCTCTTCGTTCAGGCCTGATAGCCAACTGGACAGGCCGCATCTGGGGTCCTATTGTTTGGGTATTGCCAACCCATTCAAAGGAGATCCTATCATGACGCATACAGTTATTCCCAAGGTTCCCTTCGGTACCACTTCGGTGACCCGGGTAGGGCTCGGCGGGGAAGGGGTACTCAGAACCCGGGGCAGGGACGAAGCTGCCCGCGACGTTATCGCTGAGGCGGTGGCCCAGGGCATCGGGTATTATGATTCCGCCCGGGTATATATGGACAGTGAGATTTACTACGGCCAATATTGGCAGGCGAATCCCGGTGCCAGGGAGAAAATCTTTCACACCAGTAAATCCGCAGAACGGACCCGGGAAGGCGCATTGGCGGAGTTGAATCAGACACTGGATCGCCTGGGTATGGATTATCTGGACCTATGGCAGATCCATGATGTCAGGGGTGAGCGGGATCTGGATCAGATTTCGGCCAAGGGCGGGGCACTGGAGGCCTTTCTGGAAGCCCGGGAGGCCGGGCGGGTGAAGCATATCGGAGTAACCGGCCACCATGATCCGGACATTCTGACCCGGGCGGTTGAGATGTGGCCGGTGGACAGTGTGCTCATGCCGGTGAATCCTGTGGAGGAGATCCTCGGCGGCTTTCTCTCCCGGACCCTTCCCGCGGCACAAAAAAAAGGAATCGCCGTTATCGCCATGAAGATTCTGGGTGGATCCCACTACATTGCCCGGGACCTTGGTATCACACCCGAGCTGCTCGTCCGGTTCGCCCTTTCCTGTGATATCACCACGGCCATTGTGGGGTGCAAGACACCGGATGAAGTGAAAATCCTAGCGGACTGCGGGAGACACCCCGCAGGGCTGACCGAGTCCGAGCGCAGAGAGATCATAAAACCCTTCATGCCCATGGCCCAGAAGCTGGCATTTTACCGGGGTTCCGTATTCAATCGCCCCTGATTACCCTTGAGGAGACTGGATATGGGGGATTGTTCCCGGATCGATGTCCAGCAGCCGGGCAGCTGCCTGATCAACGGCAAACGGGTCTGTGCCGGCCAGCAGCCGGTTGACCGGCGGATGGCAGGTAGGCCCGCCCAGGTGGTATTCAGACAATCCCACACTGGCATCCATCAGGGTGAGATCCGGAAGGATGTATGTGTTCAACTCCATTACCGAGCGCTGCATCTTTGAATGAAAGACCGCCTTTTTCCAAGCGCCGCCACCCGAATAGTGTTTCGGTGGGGCGAATCCCATCATGTTCTTGAGGGTGCCTGTGATGACCGCCAGTGAATGGGCTTTGAGCACAGGCAGAGAGATGATGAAACTTCTGTCAGCAATTTCCGGCAGATAAAATTCGGGAAAGATCTTATTCCCGGGCCGTGAATGAATTTTGAGAGGGGCGTGGTTCAGATCCAGCAACTCAACGCCGGTTTCCGCTGCCAGGCGGTCGTAACCCAGCCGGTGAAACACCTGGTCCGTCTCAAGTACTGAATCCCCGCACCCTTCGGCAATGACGATCCTCGCATCTGTGATGCTTTTTAAATGTTGGATCACGGCCCGGCACAGGTGCGGCGACGTGGTGATGGGAAAGGGATCCGCATTGACCAGGTTGGGTTTTAACAGAATGGTTTCCTCGTCTTTAATCAGGCCTTTTACATTCAGTTGATTGAGGATGAACGGAACACTGTTGTCGTAGGTTTCAAACCTGCATTGGGTTACACCGGTATTCATTACACGCCTTTTAGAAATTTTATTGTCGTTTCACACACAGATGTGCATATACCCCATGTCGTCACACGGGGCAATGCAAAATCTGTCGCGATGAAGAAACGCGAAAAATATCTGTAGAATTATGGGATTATTTAATTTTTAGGCGGATGTTATGGGTTTTCATGATACGGTCTACGGCAGTGTTAACCTCGTCCAGGCTGAGGGAGGAGGTGAACTTGCTGCCGTTTGTGGCGATATCCACACCCTGTACGTTCTTTTTCGTAAGCTTCAGCAGTACACCCAGTCCGAATGTTTTTTCCACTTCAAATGGTTTGTCTCTTTTACTCATGGCGATCCTCCTTTCTACCTTCATCCTCGACCCGTAATTATTATTTGGTCTTATTGAGGGAGCGCTTTCTTAACACTATATATCGGTATCCCGTCATCAAAAACTAAGCTATTAATTAAGAAGATAAGGATAAAAATAATTTATTCCAGAGGGTGCGCCTGAAAAAGATAGCCTTAAATCGAAGTGTTTTTGATCTCTAACATTTGGATGCGTCCAGTTGGCACTCTTTTTCCCGGGTTTTTTCAGCCAGCCGGGCTTCACGTCTGGCAAGGGCTTCCCTGTTGCGCCTGATGTCTTCGGGAGTGGTAGGCTCAAGGGGCGGTACTTCCGTGGGACGGTGATCCTCGCCAAGGGCCACAAAGGTAAGGTAGGCAGATGCCAGGTGGGTCTTTTTTCCTGAGAGCAGATCTTCGGTTTCCACCCGGGTGCCGATTTCCATGGAGGTCTTTCCGGTCATGTTTACACTGGCCTTCACAGTGACCAGATTACCGATGAAAGCCGGCTTATGGAAATCCAGGCGGTCAATGGAGGCGGTAACGCAGATTTTCCGGGTATGGCGCACCGCAACCACACCGGCGGCATTGTCTATTTCTTTCATGATGGCTCCGCCGTGGACAATACCGGCCGGGTTGGCATCTTCAGGGAGCATGATACGGGAAATGGTAACACAGGAATCAGCAGCACATTTTTGATCGGTCACAACAGCCTCCGCAGGAATGGGGTTAATTTAAAAAAAAAGTGAATACTAACATATCCGAGGCGCCGGTTCAAATTAAACAGGCTAAGGCGGACTAACCGGTGGTTTTTCGGGCCAGGATATGCTGATACCGGCCCAGGTCTCTGTAAGGCATCTGCCTGGAAAACTCAAGTTCCAGGTCGATAACGGTATCTGGATTCCGTTTCTGGTCCTCAAGGTTAAGAATGTAGTCGTGGAATACCCGGATGCCGCTGTGGCATAATATTTCAAGGGAATGAGGTGCCAGCCACCCCATAACGGTTTCAGGGGTGCGGGGCCATGTGGGGGTGAGGCTGCCGGGAAAGCCGGTGTAGTCTTGATTCACTATCTTTTTATAATTGGTCCGCAGCAGATTTTTGTAGATCATGCCGTTGAGATTATAAAATGTGAGGGAGAGCATACCCTTTGCCGGAAGCAGATCCACCAGATGAGTGATGATGGCCTCAGGCGCTGCCACCCATCCCAGAACGGCATGGCAAAGAATCAGGTCAAAGGGCTGAGCCGGATCTGATGAGATTTCCAGGATGGGAGTATGCCTGGCAGTTAAGACATGCCCGACCTCTTCCGCTTCGAATCGTTCCCTGGCGATATCCAGCATTTCGGTTGAGATATCGCAGAGGGTAATGTGATGCCCAAGGCGTGCCAGCCCTAAAGAGAATGGCCCATAGCCGCCGCCGGCATCCAGCACGTTCAGGGGGCGGTCTCCGGCATCGGCCAGCGCCCTGGGGAAAAACTCTCCCAGATCTTTTTCAAGAACTGCCAGACGTATTTGCCCTTTGAGGCCTCCGTATACCTTGCGTCTGAACTTCGGGGCAAGGTCGTCAAAATTCCGGTCCGTTTCCATGGAGGGGGATTATGGTTGGAAATGACGATGTTGTCAAATGGGGCAGAAATGGTTTGAGACGTCATTGGATTTATTTTCCGTTTTGACGCCCAATCCATATTGAGCTTCGGAAGTGAATCTGGTACCATAGGCGATCAGTTCACGTTTTACCAAAAGAATTTGTAATCACAGACAACATCGTGCTGCAGTAGTGGCACCTGTTCTGTGCAAACGGAGGAGAATATGAAGAAGTTCTTGGATCTGCCTATTTTCGTAAAGTTCTTAGCGGTTGGACTTGGTACCACCATCATTCTGGTGGGGGTGCTGCTCTTTTTGTATCAGAAAAGTGACCAGGCTCAGACCGTGGCGTCCATTGTGGAAAAGGCTCGTTCCATCTGCCTGATTTCTGAATCCGCCCGCCAGGAAATGGAAGAGAAATGGAAACTGGGACTCTTTTCCACAGAAGATATTAAGAAGTACGCTGCCGAGGGAAACACGGAGAAGCTGATGGCGGTGATCCCGGTGGTTTCTGCATGGCGGGCCTCCATGCGGAAGGCCAAAGAGGGCGGGTATACCTTCCGGGTGCCCAAGTTTGACCCGCGTAATCCCGAGAATGAACCGGATTACGGGCAGAAAACCAAGATTGAGGGGCCTGCGCTGAAGAAGATCAAGGCGGAGAATCTTAAAGAATACTACGTGATCGACGAGACAACCAATTCCGTCCGGTATTTCCTCCCGGTAAGACTATCTGAAGTCTGTCTGGTCTGCCACGGTGATCCGGCCCAGTCCAAAACACTGTGGGGCCGTGATGACGGCAAGGATCCCACAGGCGGTCCCTTTGAAAACTGGAAAGCCGGTGAAATCCACGGGGCTTTTGAGGTCATTCAGTCCATGGATGCGGCAGATGCAGCGCTTCGTGGCAGACTTATGAAAGCCGGCCTCATTGTGGTTCTGGGCATTGCCCTGGCCGGTGTGGTCTTCCTCCTGGTGACCCGGTCCATTACCAAGCCGCTGACCACCGGGGTTGATTTCGCTGAAAAAATGGCCGAAGGGGATCTGAGCCGGGATCTGGACATAGATCAGGCCGATGAAACAGGCAAACTGGCCCTGGCCATGAACAATATGATCGGCAACCTGAGACAGATGATCAGTCACATCAACGACGGTGTCAGCACACTTTCAGGTTCATCCGGGCAGCTGAGCGATGTCTCCGAAACCATGAACACCGAAAGTTCGGAAACTTCTGATATGGCCACCTCTGTGGCTGCTGCTGCCGAGGAAATGAGTTCGAATATGAATACGGTGGCGGCTGCGGTTGAAGAAACCTCCACCAACGTGAACTCTGTTTCCGCTGCTGCGGAAGAGATGAGCGCCACCATTAACGATATCGCCAAAAATTCAGAACAGTCCAGGGGTATTACGGCTGAAGCCGTGGATCAGGCCAACCATGCCTCGGTCAAGGTGAAGGAACTGGGATCTGCCGCCGAGGAGATCGGTCAGGTTACCGCCACCATCACCGACATCTCCGAGCAAACCAACCTGCTGGCATTGAATGCCACCATTGAGGCGGCAAGGGCTGGTGAGGCAGGCAAGGGCTTCGCCGTAGTGGCCAACGAGATTAAGGACCTGGCCAACCAGACCGCAGACGCCACCACCGAAATCCGGGGTAAAATCGAGCGGATGCAGGGCTCTGCATCGGAAACCGCAACCGAGATCAACGAAATTATCCGGGTCATCACCGATGTGAACGACATCGTCTCCACCATCGCTGCAGCCGTGGAAGAGCAGTCTGCGGTGACCAACGAAATCGCCGAGAACGTCTCCCAGGCCTCCCTGGGCATCGGGGAAGTTACGGAAAATGTCTCCCAGTGTTCTGTGGTGGCTGATGAAGTGGCTGAGAATATCGCCAAGGTCAGCAGTGCATCTTCCGAGATTTCCAACCGGAGTGTCAACGTAAAGGATACGGCGGCCGAATTGTCTGCCCTGGCTGCCAAGCTTGAGGAAATGATGACGAAGTTTAAGCTTTCATAGATTCACAAGCCGTTTTTGTTTGACGACCCGGCAGCAGAATATTTCTGCTGCCGGGTTTTTTCTACGACCAACGTCGTATTGAGAGATTTCCATTTTTGTTGTATTCTTGTTAGGTTAATTAGTTAAGTCCAAATTAAATTCGTAATACCTTTTATCCTGCAGTTCGCAGCAAGGCATATATTTGTAAAACGCCGGTTGCGGTTGATTTTTTGTTTTTGGAACGGAAGGGTATTTAACTATAATTCAGGAGGTTGCATGTCTTTTAGGCTGACATCCAAGCTATTGTTTCCCCTGGGCGGTCTGGTGATTCTCGGACTGGCGATTGCCATTACCACGGCATACCTTTCGGCCCATAACGGATTGGAGAAAACCGTTACTGCTCAGTTGGTCCAGATTTCGGCCTCGGCTGATGCAAAGGTTTCTCAGTGGCTACGCCGGAATGCCGTATCCGTGGATACCTGGTCAAAAATGGGTGTGATGGTGGATTCTCTCGAAGGGGCTGATACCGCTGCAGCCCGTGGTGATGCCAGCACCAGGATGAAATATTTTATCGATACCCACAAAGTTTTTTCAGGCCTGCGTTTGACCAATGGTGACGGACTGGTCATTGCATCCTCCCACACAAAAAATATCAACAAGGTAAATGTCGGTACCCGGGCCTATTTCAAGGCCTCAATTCAGGGGCAGTCGTTCATCTCGGAGCCCCTGCTCAGCAAAACCTCAGGTAAACCCATTCTTGTCATGTCCAGCCCTGTTCAGCAGGGCGGGAAAACACTGGGGGTACTTTATGCGGTTATCGATCTGGGCGGATTCACAGCCACCCACCTGGATACCATCAAGGTCGGTGACACCGGCTATGTGTATATGATGACCAGGCAGGGGCAGGTGTTGGCCTATCCGCCGGATACAGGCCAGATCATGAAGCTGGATCTGAGCACCACTGAGTTCGGACCGGAGATCCTGGCTGCAAAGAACGGAACGCTCAGTTATACCTACCAGGATATTGATAAAATGGCAGCCTACAATGAGGTGGCGCAGACCGGCTGGATTGTTGTGGCAACCGCCTCGACTGGTGAGGTGTTTGCCGAGGCTGATAAAATACGTAATCTATTGCTGATTATCGGCATCGTGGTTACGCTGGTGCTTGGTGCAGGCATTATTTTCCTGGTCAGGTTTTTTGTGATCAAGCCCATCCGGCGGGTGGTTGAAAGCCTGAAAGATATTGCCCGGGGAGAAGGGGATCTTACCCGTCAATTGCCTGTTGCAAGTCGGGATGAGTTGGGAGAACTTGCCACATGGTTCAATACATTTTTAGAGAATCTGCGCCAGATCATCAGGGATATTTCGGATAATTCAGGTCAGGTGGGGCAGTCTTCAGGTGTTCTTCTGGAAATTGCCAGTAACCTGGCCAATGGTGCTGAAGAATCTTCCAAACGCGCCAATGCCGTGGCGTCTGCCTCAGAAGATATGGGAGAGAACATGAATACCGTCTCGGGCACCATGAATACGACCATGGACAATACCTCCATGGTGGCGGCATCCACGGAGGAGATGACGGCAACGATTAACGAAATAGCCAAAAATTCAGAAACTGCCAGGGAAATATCTACAAATGCCGTATCCCAGGCTGCCACCGTGTCAGAACGGATGACAGCCCTGGGGGAGGCTGCCCAGGCCATTGGTGCCGTCACGGACACCATTAATGATATCTCCGAGCAGACGAACCTGCTTGCCCTGAATGCCACAATTGAGGCGGCCAGGGCAGGGGAGGCAGGAAAGGGCTTCGCCGTTGTGGCCGGAGAAATTAAGGAACTGGCCAGCCAGACCGCCAGAGCGACGGCAGATATCCAGACCAAAATAGCAGGGGTTCAGAATACGACGGAAAGTACCACGGGAGAAATTCAATCTATTTCAGATATCATCACGGAAATTAACGATATTATCTCTACCATTGCCGCCGCTATTCAGGAACAGTC